>JAYTHL010000254.1:0-5035 GCA_043732605.1 Rhizobacter sp.
CGTCGAGCAGCACCTTCACCGGGCCGATCAGCTTGTCGAGCAGCGGCTTGTCGCCGAGGTGGGTCGCGTGCGATACGACCTTGGCGCCGATCCGGTTCAGGAAGCCGAAGCCCTTGTTGCCGATCGCCACCGCTTCGGCCGAGATGCCTTCGGCGTCAAGCTCCTTGAGCTTGACGGTGACCGCGCGCAGGACGTTGGTGTTCAAGCCGCCGCACAGACCCTTGTCGGTCGTGACGACGATGAAGCCCGCGGTCTTGGCGCCCTCGTTGGCGACCAGAAACGGGTGCTTGTATTCGGGCGTCGCGTGCGACAGATTGGCCGCGAGGCTCCTCACGCGCTCGGCGTACGGCCGGGCCGCGCGCATGCGCTCCTGCGCCTTTCGCATCTTCGACGCGGCGACCATCTCCATCGCCTTGGTGATCTTCTTGGTGTTCTCGACGCTCTTGATCTTGCCGCGGATCTCTTTGCCGGCTGCCATCAGTGGGCTCCCTGTGAGTCGAAGCGGTCGCGGCCGCCGCCGGGCTGCCCCAAGGCGGCCGCGCGCCCCCTCGGGGGGCAGGAGCGGAGCGAGCGCCACCGGGCTGTCATATCAGGCGAACGACTTCTTGAACGCGGTGAGGGCCGCCGTGAGCTCGGACTCGGCGTCCTTGTCGAGCGCCTTCGAGTCCTCGATCTTCTTCAGCAGCGCCGCGTGGCTCGTCTTCAGGTGCGTGTGCAGGCCGCTCTCGAACGCGAGCACCTTCTTGACCTCGATGTCGTCCATGAAGCCCTTGTTCACGGCGAACAGCGACGCGGCCATCAGCGAGATCGGCAGTGGCGAATACTGGTTCTGCTTCAGCAGCTCGGTGACGCGCGCGCCGCGGTCGAGCTGCTTGCGGGTCGACTCGTCGAGGTCGGACGCGAACTGGGCGAACGCGGCAAGCTCGCGGTACTGCGCGAGGTCGGTCCGGATGCCGCCCGATTGCGCCTTGATGACCTTCGTCTGCGCCGCCGAGCCGACGCGCGACACTGAGATACCGGCGTTGATGGCCGGCCGGATGCCGGCGTTGAAGAGCGAGGTCTCGAGGAAGATCTGACCGTCGGTGATCGAGATCACGTTGGTCGGCACGAATGCCGAGACGTCGCCCGCTTGCGTCTCGATGATCGGCAGCGCGGTGAGCGAGCCGGTCTTGCCCTTGACTGCGCCCTTGGTGAAGTCCTCGACGTACTTCTCGTTGACGCGTGCGGCGCGCTCGAGCAGGCGCGAGTGGAGATAGAACACGTCGCCCGGATACGCCTCGCGGCCCGGTGGGCGGCGCAGCAGCAGCGACACCTGGCGGTAGGCGACGGCCTGCTTCGACAGGTCGTCGTAGACGATCAGCGCGTCTTCGCCGCGGTCGCGGAAGTACTCGCCCATCGTGCAGCCGGAGTAGGCCGACACGTACTGCATCGCGGCCGACTCGGCGGCCGTCGCGGCGACGACGATCGTGTACTCCATCGCCCCGCTCGCCTCGAGCGCGCGCACCACGTTCTTCACCGACGACGCCTTCTGGCCGATGGCGACGTAGATGCAGGTCATGTCCTGACCCTTCTGGTTGATGATCGTGTCGATCGCCACCGCGGTCTTGCCGGTCTGGCGGTCGCCGATGATCAGCTCGCGCTGGCCGCGGCCGACGGGCACCATCGAGTCGATCGACTTCAGGCCGGTCTGCATCGGCTGGCTCACGCTCTGCCGTGCGATCACGCCCGGGGCGATCTTCTCGATCGGCGCCGACAGCTTGGCGTTGATCGGACCCTTGCCGTCGATCGGCGCGCCCAGCGCGTTGACGACGCGGCCCTTCAGCTCGGGGCCGATCGGCACTTCGAGGATGCGGCCCGTGCACTTGACGGTGTCGCCTTCGGAGATGTGCTCGTACTCGCCCAGGATCACGGTGCCGACCGAGTCGCGCTCGAGGTTGAGCGCCAGGCCGTAGGTGGCCGAGCCGTCGGGCGCTGCCGGGAACTCGAGCATCTCGCCCTGCATGGCTTCGGACAGGCCGTGCACGCGGCAGATGCCGTCGGTCACGGAGACGACGGTGCCCTGGTTGCGGATGTCGGCCGAGACGGCGAGCCCTTCGATGCGGCTCTTGATCAGCTCGGAAATTTCAGCGGGATTCAGTTGCATGGCGGGCTCCGGTCTGCAGTTCGGGCAGGCTGGTTGAAACTCAAGAAGAGGATGGCGGTGCGAGCGGCGTTCGAGGCGATCAGGCGGCGGTCAACGCCGCCTTCATCTGGTCGAGACGGGCGCGGATCGAGGTGTCGAGCACTTCGTCGCCGACGACGACGCGAACGCCGCCGATCAGCTCGGGCTTGACGACGACGTGGACGTCGAGGTTGCGCAGGAAGCGACGCTCCATCGCCGCCTTCACGTCGGCGACCTGCGCGTCGCTGATCGGAAAGGCGCTCTCGATCGTCGCTTGCGACGTGCCACTGCGGGCATCGACGAGCGCCTGGAATTGCGTCGCGATCTCGGGCAGCGCGGCGAGCCGGCCGTTGTCGATCACGGCGCGCAGCAGGTTCTTCGCATGCTCGCCGAGCGGCGTGCCCGACGGTGTGCGCGCGACGCCTGCGATCAGGTCGAAGATCTGCGTCGGCAGGATCTTCGGGCTGTCTGCGAACTGGCGCAGCTGCGCGTCGGCAGCGACATCGCCGAGGGCGCGGATCTCGCCCGCGAGCGCGGCGGCGTTGTCCTTGCCGGACGCCTTGAGAAGCGCCTCGGCGTACGGACGGGCGATGGTGGCGAGCTCGGCCATGGGCTTAGAGCTGCGCCTTGAGCTGACCAAGGAGATCGGCGTGCGTCTTCGCATCGACCTCGCGGCGCAGGATCTGCTCGGCGCCACGGACGGCGAGCGCAGCAACCTGCTCGCGCAGCGTCTCGCGCGCCTTGGTCGATTCCTGCTCGGCTTCGGCGCGCGCCGCCGCGACGATCTTGGCGCCTTCTTCGCTGGCGCGCGACTTGGCTTCCTCGATCATCGATTGCGCCAGGCGCTCGGCATCGGCCAGGCGCTGGGCCGCATCGGTGCGAGCCGACGACAGCTCCTGCTCGATCCGCTTGTTGGCGGTCGCGAGCTCGGCCTTGGCCTTGTCGGCGGCCGACAGGCCGTCGCGGATCTTGGCGGCGCGCTCGTCGAGCGCCGCGGCGATCGGCGGCCAGATCCACGACATCGTGAACCAGACCAGAAGCAGGAACACGATCAACTGGATGATCAGGGTGGAGGTGATGCTCACGTCGAAACCTCTGCGAGAGAACGATCGGGCCCCGCAGCCGCGGCGAGGCGGCCGGACCGGCGGATCACTTGGGCAGGTTGGCCAGCTGGGCCAGGAACGGGTTCGCCGTCGTGTACCAGAGCGCGATACCCGTGCCGATGATGAACGATGCGTCGATCAGGCCGAGCAGCAGGAACACCTTGGTTTGCAGCACGCCCATGAGCTCGGGCTGGCGCGCGGCCGACTCGAGGTACTTGCTGCCCATGATGCCGACGCCGACGCAGGCGCCGAGCGCGCCGAGACCGATGATGAGGCCGGCAGCGACCGCGACGAGACCGATGAGTTCCATGTTGACTCCAGAGTTTTGGTGAGAGAAAGGGAAAGGAAACGAGAGAAAACGAACGAGAGAAATGAGACCCGGCGCAGACCGTCAGTGCGAGTCGTGCGCCTGGCCGATGTAGACGAGGGTCAGCATCATGAACACGAACGCCTGCAGCGTGATGATCAGGATGTGGAACACCGCCCAGGCCCAGCCTGCGCCGATCTGCAACAGCGCCAGGATGACGCCGCCGACCGACAACGTGAACGCGCCGCCGAGCAGCGCGATCAGCAGGAAGATGAGCTCGCCCGCGTACATGTTGCCGAAGAGCCGCATGCCGTGCGAGATCGTCTTCGACACGAACTCGACCAGCTGCATCGCGACGTTGGCGATCGACAGCAGGATGAAGGCGATCCAGGTGAGCGGGTTGGCCGTCATCTTGACCGTCCCGAAGGGCGCGACGTAGAGCTCGTGCAGGAAGCCGCCCAGGCCCTTGATCTTGACGCTGTAGTACAGGGACAGGATCAGCACGCCGAGCGAGAGCGCCATCGTGATCGAGAGATCGGCCGTCGGCACGACGCGCAGAAACGCGTGCTCGGGGTCGTGGCCGGCGGCTGCGAATCCCTTGCCCCAGAGCCAGGGCAGGATGTCGACAGGCAGCAGATCCATCGCATTGAGCAGGAAGATCCAGACGAACACCGTCAGCGCGAGCGGCGCGACGAGCTTCCGGCTTTCGGCGTTGTGGACGATGCCCTTCGCCTCGTTGTCGACCAGCTCGAAGAGGATCTCGACCGCTGCCTGGAAGCGACCGGGCACGCCCGACGTCGCCCTCTTCGCGGCGCGCCAGAGGATGAAGCAGCCGACGATGCCGATCAGCGCCGAGAAGACGACCGAGTCGAAGTTGATGACCGAAAAATCGACCAGACCCTTCGGCTTTCCGGTGCCGAAATGGGTGAGGTGGTGAATGATGTATTCACCGGAGGTCGGGGCGTGCTCTTCTGCGGCCATCTCGTCAGTCCAGATCTCTTTACGTCGAATGTTCCGTTGCCGCCGATCGGGCGGCGCGGCCGCGCCAGAGCAGCGCGAACCAGTAAGACTGCAGGCAGAGCACCATCGAGACCAGCAACGCCGGCCAGACGAGCCCCGGAACGATGCGTGCGGCCAGCACGAGCATGGCCACCGACACCGCGATCTTCACGAACCCCCATCCCATCATGCTCACCGCGCTGACGACGGGGGACAGCGTCGACAGCCCGCTCGTCGCGCCGCGCGCCATCAGCGCGCTCGGGACGACGACCACCGCCGCTCCGTACCACGCCGACACCGCCGCGATCTTTCCCGAGAGGCTCCAGGCGACCGCACCGATCAGGGCGCCGAGCACGATCTGAGCCGCCACGACGCGCCACGGCGACAGCACCGGGTGACTCGCCCGAAACGCTTCCGCCTCGGCCCGATTCAGGCGTCGAAACGGCTGCTCGTCCCTCTCGTCGT
>JAYTHL010000255.1:0-5025 GCA_043732605.1 Rhizobacter sp.
GGCGCACGCGCAGCCCATTCAGCGCCGTCCACCAGCGCGGCCAGCGTGCCGGCCATCGCGTCGAGCCGGATCACATCACCGTCGCGCACCCGTGCCAGCGGCCCGCCCGCCAGCGCCTCGGGGCTGACGTGGATGGCGGCCGGCACCTTGCCCGATGCGCCGCTCATGCGGCCGTCGGTGACCAGCGCGACCCGATAGCCTCTCCCCTGCAACACCGCCAGCGGCGGCGTCAGCTTGTGCAGCTCGGGCATGCCGTTCGAGCGCGGTCCTTGGAACCGGACGACGGCGACGAAATCGCGCTCGAGCTTGCCTGCGCCGAAAGCCTCGAGCATCGCTTCCTGCGAGTCGAAGACGATCGCCGGCGCCTCGACGAGCCAGCGGTCCTGCGGCACCGACGACACCTTCATGACCGCACGACCGCAGTTGCCGACGAGCAGCTTCAATCCGCCCTCGACGCTGAACGGGGCGCTCGCCGGGCGCAGCACGCCGTCGTCGCCGCTCGCCGGCGGGAGATCGCGCCAGGCGATGCGGGCGCCGTCGCGCTCCGGCACACGGGTGTAGTCAGCCAGGCCGCCGGGCGACACCGTCGCGACATCGGCATGCATGCAGCCGGCCTCGATCAGCTCGCGAATGACGAAGCCGGGGCCGCCTGCCACCTGGAACTGGTTCACGTCGGCGCTGCCGTTGGGATAGACGCGGGCCACCAGCGGCGTCGCGTGCGAGAGGTCGGCGAAGTCGCTCCAGTCGATGACGATGCCGGCCGAGCGCGCCACCGCGACCCAGTGGATGAGGTGATTGGTCGAGCCGCCGGTCGCGAGCAAGGCGACCATCGCATTGACGATCGAGCGCTCGTCGACGAGGCGGCCGATCGGCGTCAGGCGCGCCTCGCCGCCGGCTTGCGCTGCCGCTGGTTGCCAGCGCGCGTTGGCCAGCACCAGGCGCACGGCCTCGCGCGTCAGGGCGTCGCGCAGCTCGGCGTGCGGATGCACGAAAGCGGCGCCCGGCACGTGCAGGCCCATCGCCTCGAGCAGCATCTGGTTGCTGTTGGCCGTGCCATAGAAGGTGCAGGTGCCGGGGCTGTGGTAGGAGGCCGATTCGGAGGCCATCAGCTCGTCGCGGCCGACCTTGCCGAGCGCGAACTGCTCGCGCACGCGCGTCTTCTCGGCGTTCGCAATGCCGCCGGCCATCGGACCGCCCGGCACGAACACGCACGGCAGATGGCCGAAGTGGAGCGCGCCGATCAAGAGGCCCGGCACGATCTTGTCGCAGATGCCGAGCAGCAGCGCGCCATCGAAGACGTCGTGCGAGAGCGCGATCGCAGTGCCCATCGCGATCGTGTCGCGCGAGAACAGGCTCAGGTCCATGCCCGGCAGGCCTTGCGTGACGCCGTCGCACATCGCCGGCACGCCACCCGCGACCTGCACGGTCGCGCCGAGGGCGTGCGCCGCCTCACGGATCACGCCCGGAAAGCGCTCGTAGGGCTGGTGCGCCGAGAGCATGTCGTTGTAGGCCGTGACTACACCGATGTTCGGCGCCTTCGCGGCGACGATGCTCATCTTGTCGGCCGCGGGAAGCGCGGCCACGGCATGGGCCATGTTGGCGCAGCCGAGGCGGCGCGCTCCGGGCGCGCGGCCCAGCATGGCGTCGACGCGGCCCAGATAGTCGCGGCGCAGACCCTGGCTGCGCTCGCGGATCCGGCCGGTGACGTCGACGACGGCCTGCTTCATGGCTGGGGCTCCTCGACGATCACGTGGCGGCGGAGACGACCGCGCGCGCCGCGATCACTTCATGCTCAGCTCGAGCCGATCGGCGTCGACCTTCGGCACGAGGCCGGGAGGAAGCTCGGAGATCTTCACCTGGAGCGCGCTCACCGGCATCCCGGCCGCCTGCAGCGCGCGGCGCACGGCGTCGGCCCGCTTCTTGGCGAGCTCCATGCGCAGCTCGCGCTCGTTGCCGCCCTCGAGCTTGGCCGAGATGACGACGGTGTGGCTGCCCTTCGTGGCGCTGTTGGCGGTGTCGACGATCTTCTTGAGCGACGTCGGCGAGAGCGCGTCGGTGTCGCTCGCGAAGGCAAGCTGGTTCGGCCCGGCGCCGACTTCCGCGGCGATCGCGGGGGCAGCGGTTGTCGGCGCGGAGCCGGGCTGCTGCGTTGGTGAAGAGAGCGCCGCGACCGGGCCGGGTCCGGTCGGGCGGCCGCGCAGACCGGCGAGCACGATTCCTGCAATGGCCACCACGATCAGCACCGCCACGACAACGATGACCAATGTCCGTGATGAATGTCGCGGCGGCGCGGGTTTGAGGTCGTCCATGTTGTTGTCAGTGTTCTTCGGCGGCCGATTCTAGTTGGCGATGACCTCCACTCCCCTGCCCGCGAGCGGTGCGCGCGACCCGCGCCGGCTCCTCGACCGCACGCTCGACGCCTGGGGTCAGAGCGGCGACGTCTGGATCTTCGGCTACGCCTCGCTGATCTGGAAGCCGGAGTTCGAGGCCGCCGAGGATCGTCCGGCGACGGTCTACGGCTGGCACCGCGCCCTGGCGATGCGCTCGCACATCAACCGCGGCACGAAGGAGTGCCCGGGCCTCGTGTTCGCGCTGGTGCCGGGCGGCTCGTGCCGCGGTCGCGCCTACCGGATCGAGCAGCCGCGCGTCGAGGCCGAGCTCGAACGGCTCTGGACGCGCGAGATGCTCACCGGCGTCTACGACCCAAAGTGGCTCTCCTGCCGCACGCCGCAGGGCGTCGTCCGCGGCCTGGCGTTCACGCTCAGCCGACGCAGCCCGAGCCACACCGGCGCACTGCCCGACGGCGAGCTGATCGAGATCCTGCGCACGGCCAACGGCCGCTACGGCAGCACGCTGTCGTACCTGGTCGAGACCGAGCGGTCGCTGCGCACCTGCGGCATCCGCGACCGCGACGTCGAGCGCCTCGTCGCGCTGGCGCGCCGGCACTCGCTCACAGCCTAGGGTCGCTGACGGGCCCTCGGCCCGACTCAGGTCTCGGCCGCGGCCGGACGCTCGCGATCAGCCGCGCCGAACGCGCCGATGCGTGCCGCCGCGAGGTCGTCCTCGGTGTCGATGTCGATCAGCACGCCCGGATCGTCGATCTCGACCGCGAACGCCGGATAGCGCGCGACCAGGCGGCGCGCGCCGTCGTCGCCGCTCAGCGCGGCGAGCTCCGAGTACAGCTCCGCACCGAAGCCGACCGGATGGCCGCGCCGGCCCAGGTGCTGGGCGAACGCGACGGAATGGTGATCGAGGGCGTTGGCCACGGCCATCAGCGTCGCCGGGCGGACGAGCGGCATATCGCCGGGCAGCACCAGCCAGCCGCGCGAGTTCGGGCAGGCGCCGACGCCGGCGGCGATCGACACGCCCATGCCCAGCCGACCAGCGCCCGACGCGCCGACCTCCGGCAGGACGACGACGTCGCGCGCGGCGACGCTGCTGCACGCCACGTCGGCGAACCGCGCGGTGGTGACGACGATCACGTGTAGCTGGCTGGCAAGCGCGCTCGCGAGGGTGGCGGTCAGCACGCTCGAGTCGCCCAGGCGCTGGGCCAGCTTGTGGTCAGGGGCCTTGAACCGCGAACCCTGGCCGGCGGCCAGCACGATCACCGAACGTTGGTTGGACATGCGCCGAGCATGGGAGACGTGCATCGATCGAGGAAGTGGGAGGTCTACGTAAGGCCTTCCCCCAAGGCCGTCCTGTCTGCGAACATAGTTGCGACGCATTGCAATCCGCGGGCCTGACCGCGAACTTTCTATACTCGTTCGATGACCGACATCGCCGCGCTGAGGAAGAGCTACGAGCTGGCAGAGCTCGACGAGTCGGCCTCCGACGCGGACCCGATGCAGCAGTTCGAGTCCTGGCTCGAGCAGGCGATCGCGGGCAAGCTGCCCGAGCCGAACGCGATGACGCTGGCCACCGTCGGCGCGGACGGCCGCCCGTCGACCCGGATCGTGCTCGTCAAGGGCTTCGATGCATCCGGCATCGTCTGGTTCACGAACTACGACAGCCGCAAAGGCCAGGAGCTCGCGCTGCATCCGTTCGCGGCCCTGCAGTTCCACTGGGTCGAACTGGAGCGCGTCGTGCGCATCGAAGGCCCGGTGACGAAGGTCTCCGACGCCGAGTCGGACGCTTACTTCGATTCGCGGCCGCTCGATTCGCGCATCGGCGCCTGGGCCTCGCCGCAGAGCCAGGTGATCGGCTCGCGTGCCACGCTGCTCGTGAACGCTGCGCGCTATGGCGCCAAGTTCATGCTGAAGCCCCCGCGGCCGCCACACTGGGGCGGCTACCGGCTCGCGCCCGAGGCGTGGGAGTTCTGGCAGGGACGCAAGTCGCGCCTGCACGATCGATTGCACTACCGACGAGAAGGCGGTGCCTGGCTGCGCGAGCGTCTCGCGCCGTAGATCGCATCGCGAGCGGCCGGACGAAGGTCGCGAGCCGGCTGTCACCACGCGAATCGAGGCACGCCGCACGCGCTCGCTCCGGCACAATCGCGCCGCCGCTTCCGGCCCGCCGCAGACGACCTTCTTGTTGTGAACAGTTTCTTCGTGCTGCTCGGCATCGAGTCGTGGAAGCCCGTCATCGGCGCGCTGCTGCTGCCGCCGGTCCCGTTCCTGGTCCTCGTCCTCTTCGGCGCACGCTTGCTGCTGCCGCGACGCGGCCTCGGTTGGCTGGTGATCCTCTTCGCCGTCGTCATGCTGTGGCTCTCGGCGTGCAGCGGCGCGGCGCGTGGCCTGTCGCAGCTGCTGCTGCCGCCACCGGCCGCGCTCAGCTTCGACCGCGTCCGCGAGCTGCGTGTCGAGGCGGTCGCGAAGAAGTCGCTGGCGATCGTCATCCTCGGCGGGGGCACCGAGCCGTTCGCACCCGAATACGGCGTCAGCAGCCTGACGTCGACCTCGCTCGAGCGGCTGCGCTACGGCATCTGGCTCGCCTCGCAGACCGGCGCGCCGATGGCCTTCAGCGGCGGCAGCGGCTGGGCGCAGGCCGACTCGACCGCCGAGGCACGCGTCGCCGGCAAGATCGCGG
>JAYTHL010000256.1:0-5013 GCA_043732605.1 Rhizobacter sp.
GCGACGTCCTGGATCGTGGTCATCGGGTCACAGGCCGAAGCGGGCCGGCAGCCAGAGCGAGAACGAGGGCACGAGCACGAGCAGGATCAGCGTCGCGACGAGCACGGCGAGGTACTTCGCCATCGGCCGCGCGACGTCGCGCACGCGCGTGCCGGTAATGGCGCAGGTCGCGAACAGGCCCAGGCCGATCGGCGGCGC
Organism: Rhizobacter sp.; assembly: GCA_043732605.1. Taxonomy (GTDB): domain Bacteria; phylum Pseudomonadota; class Gammaproteobacteria; order Burkholderiales; family Burkholderiaceae_C; genus Schlegelella_A. The sequence continues at coordinate 199 of JAYTHL010000256.1, forward strand.
GAACAGGCCGAGGCCCATCGCGATCACCATCACCGTGCCGAAGTGGAGCGGATGGACGCCGAGCTGCTGCGCGATCGGCGTCAGCAGCGGCCCGAAGATGATGAGCGCCGGCGCGCCTTCGAGGACGGCGCCGAAGACCACCATCACCGCGACCGAGAGGAGCAGGAACATGCTGCTGCCGTACTGGTGCGCGAACGCGATCAGCGTGCTCGAGACGAGCTGCGGGATCTGCTCGATGGTGAGCGCGAACGACACGCTCGACGCCGCCGCGACGATGAAGAGAATCCCGCCGGCCATCGCCGCCGAGCGCATGAAGAGCTCGGCGACCGCACGCAGGCTCATCTCGCGAAACGCCAGGCCGCCGACGACGAGCGCGTACACGACGGCGAAGGCCGAGACCTCGGTCGAGGTCGCGACGCCCGAGGTCACGCCCTTGCCGATCATGCCGACCATCACCAGCGCGACCAGCGCTCCGCCGAGGAGCGCAATCAGAGGCGTGCGCTGCGGAAAGGCCTCGTCGGGATCGATCTTGCCGCCGACGATCACGGCGAGTGCCGCGAGCGCCAGCGCCATCACCGCCGCGGGCACGAGGCCGGCGACGAACAGGCCGGCGATCGAGATGTTGGCGACGAAGCCCATGATGATCATGTTGATGCACGGCGGGATCGTCTCGGCCATCACCGCGGTGCAGGCGAGCAGGCCGGCCGCTTCGTTCGGATCCTGGCGCGTGCGCCGCACCGCGGGCATGACGATGCCGCCGACCGCTGCGATGTCGGCGAGCTTCGAGCCCGACACGCCGGAGAAGAACGCGGTGGCGGTGATCGTGATCAGGCCGAGCCCGCCGCGCACGCGTCCGAAGACGCGCAGCAGCAACTCGATCAGCCGCGACGACATGCCGTTGGCTTCCATCAGCAGCCCGGCGACGACGAAGAACGGGATCGCGAGCAGCACGAAGTGGTCGGTGCCGGCCATCACCTGCTGCGAGTAGACGAGGATCGGCAGCGACGGGTCGGAGAGGAAGTAGAGCAGGGCCGCGAACGCGAGCGCGAAGCCGATCGGTACGCCGAGCAGCATGCCGCCGACGAAGCCCGCGAACAGCAGCAGGCCGTGCGGCACCGCGTGCGTCGGCAGGAGCGTGTTCCAGACCAGGACGCCGCCCGCGAGCAAGGCGCAGGCGAACAAGCTGCCGACGACGACACGGCGCGGACCGTTGCAGGCGTTGGCGATGGCGAAAAGCGTCATGAACGCACTGCCGATCACGACCGGGTAGACGTAGAGCCACTGCGGCAGGCCGATCGAGGTCGTCTGCCCGTAGGTGTCGATCAGGAGCAATAGCGACGAGAGGCACAGGCCCGCGGAGACGCCGGCGATGATCCAGTGGGCCGCCTGGATCAGCGTCGGCTGCCACGCCCGCGGCAGCTGCTCGCGGAACAGATCGATGCCGACGTGCTGGCTGCGCGCGAGCACCGTCGCGGCGCCGAAGAAGACGAGGACGATCATCAGCGCACGCGCGATCTCCTCCGCCCAGTCGAACGGGTCGTGCAGGAAGTAGCGAAAGATCACCGAGACGAAGACCACGGCGACGTCGGCCGCGAGGACGACGCCGGACAAGATCTCGGTGGCGCGCGTGAGCAGCGCGAGCCCGCGCCCGGCGCGCGTGTCGAGGCGAAAGCCGAGCGCGGCGATCGCCCCCGGCGCGTGCGGCGCCGCAGGCATGGCGGCCAGGGCGCTCAAGCCGTCAACCGCGCGCTGCGTCGATGGCCGCGAACAGCGGCGCCGTCTCCGGATACTGCTTGGCAAAGCCCGACCAGAGGTTGGCCTGCATCGTCGCCCGCACCGCGCTGCGCTCGGCCGCGACCATCGGGAAGAAGGTCATGCCCTTTCTCTTCAGCTCATCGATCGCCGCGCCGCTCTTCTGGCTGGCGATGCGGCGCTGCTCGACGGTGGCGTCGTTGACCGCCTTCATGAACGTCGGCCGAAGCTCGTTCGGGATCTTGTCCATGCCGCGCTTGCCGATGACGACGACCATCGGGCTGAACAGGTGCTCGGTGAGCCAGCATGAGCTCACGACCTCGTTGAGCTTGCTCGCCAGCACCGTCGCCGCGTCGTGCTCGAAGCCGTCGACGACGCCGGTCTGCGCCGCCATGTAGAGCTCGCCGAACGGGATCGGCGTCGGGATCGCGCCCATCAGCTTGAAGGTCTCGATGAAGGCCGGCGTCGGCAGCACGCGCAGCTTCACGCCCTTGATGTCGGCGAGCGACTTCACCGGTGCCTTGGTGTAGACGCTGCGCGCGCCGAAGTGCGAGGCCCAGGTGAGGACGGTGCAGCCCGAGCGCTTCTGCAGGATGTCGTTGAGGGTGGTGCCGGCCTTGCCTTCCATCGCCCGCGCCACGTGCGCGTAGTTGTCGAAGACGTAGCCGAGGTCGAGCATCCCGATCTCGGGCGAGATGGTCGCGAAGATCGACGAGCCGGTGACCATCATGTCGACCGAGCCGACCTTGACCTGCTGGACGACGTCGCTTTCCTTGCCGAGCTGGTTGTTCGGGAAGTAGTCGAGCTTGAAGCGGTCGGGCGCGGCCGCCTGCAGGTTCTGTGCGAAGTGCTGCTCCCAGACGTAGTGGGCGGCGTTGTCGTCGGCAAGCATCGACGACGAGAAGCGGAGCGCGATGGGTGCGGTCTGGGTGCGGACGAGAGCCGGCACGCCGGCCAGCGACGCGACCGAAGTGCATTGAAGGAAGCGGCGACGTGTGGTCACGGTGTGTCTCCTCGATCTGGTTTTGTGTACCGATTTACTGTATCGGTTCACAAGTCGTCGATGAGACGGGTTTGCCCGAAGTGTCGGGCGCGTCGCGAGGTCGGGAGGAAGACCGGGTCGGAGCCCGGTCAGAGGTGCGGGATCAGCCCGGCAGCCAGGCCTGCGCGGAGTGGCCGAGGACGACCTCGAGGCCGCCGAACTTCTGCGCCAGGATCTCGGTCTCGGCCATGTCGTAGCGCTCGAGGGCGAGCGCGAGCGCGAGGTAGCGTTGCCACGGTCCGGTGCCTTGCCGGAGAGCCTCGACGGCCTCGGCGGGCAGCTGCAACGAGGACGTCGCGTCGTCGAGGCTGCATTGCAGCAGCGTGGGCAGCATCGACGCCAGTCCGAGCACATAGAGGCTGCCTGGGCTCGCCTCGCCGGATTGGCGCGCGAGCCGTTCGAGCAATCGGGCGCGTGCCAGGGCGAGCGCGCGCAGCGCGTCGGCTGCCGGGCGCGAAGGCGAGAGCCGCACGAGCATCTGCGCGACCCAGCGGTAAAGCGTGTCGCGGCCGAGGACCATGACCGCCTGGTCGATCGAGCCGAGCTCGCGGCCGGGCGACGCGCCGGCGCTGTTGAGGTATTGCAGGAGGCGCAGCGCCAGCGTCGGGTCGCTCTTGATGTCGGCGACCAGCAGGGCGTTGTCGTCGTCGCGCACGAGCCGGCTCATCAGCTGCAGCAGTCGCTGCGCCTGCGGCGGCAAGGCCTGCACGCGGGCCGGAACGAGGTTCGGGCTCATCGCGCAGGCGGCGAGGAAGACTGGAGGATGCAGCAGCGACTCCATCAGCTCGACGCCTTCGATGTCGAGCAGCAGGAGCGACGCCTTCGGATGGAGCGCTCGCTCCTCGTCGACGGCGATCTGCCAGGTCTTGGCATCGGAGTCGGCGTCGAAAGAGAGTCGCACGGGAACGAAGTCGGGGTCGCCCGGAGGGGGTGCGATCGGCGTCGCCGCCGGCCGGGCCCAGCCGATCTTGGCGCCGGCGCGACGGACCCGAGCGAACACGGCGGCGGCCGCGGCGGCGTCGGCGAACAACGGATCGGGGCCGACGACGATGTACATGCCGGCACAGAAGTCGCCCTCGCGGACGAAGCGGGCGAGGCCGCTGGCCGGCAGCTCGGCGAGCGCGACGAGCTTCTGGTCGATGCACAGGCGCATCGCGCCGAGCACGTTGGCGACGCCGGCGTGGAGCGCAGCGTCGCCGGCACCGGCGCGGGCGCGCGCGAGGACGGCGGCGCTGGCGCCGAATTCGAAGCCGGCGAGCGCGCCCGCCGGCGCGACCAGCGGGCGACGAGCGCCTAGGCCGATCGGTGCGTCGATGGAAACGGTGCTCGCCATCGTCGCGGGCGACGCGGTCGCGGGCCGGGCCGGCGCGGTCGGCTTGGCCGGCACATCGGTCGAGCGACGGCCGGTCAGCCTGTTGAGGAGGGAACCGAACATGGGTGCGAGGCTATGCCGCGCCGGCGCCGCCGATCGGCCGAAATGGGGTTCCATCCGGCCTCATTTCACGACCGTTCCCGACCCGTCGCACGGGGTCACGCGTTGGAAACTGCCGACATCGCCGCAGCGCCTTTGAGAGTAAAACCTGCGGCTGGAAGAGACATCCGCGGGCCCCCGGCCCCGGCACATCCCAAGGACAAGACGATGGACATCAAACCCCGCCCGACGGCCGACCAGGGCGCGCGCCCGAAGCCGCTCTACAAGTCGCTCTATCTGCAGGTGATCGTCGCGATCGTCATCGGCGTGCTGCTCGGCTACTTCTACCCGCAGGCCGGCGAGGCGATGAAGCCGCTCGGCGACGCCTTCATCAAGCTGATCAAGATGATGATCGCGCCGATCATCTTCTGCACCGTCGTCGTCGGCATCGCCGGCATGGAGGACATGAAGAAGGTCGGCAAGACCGGCGGCCTGGCGCTGCTCTATTTCGAGGTCGTGAGCAGCATCGCGCTGATCGTCGGCCTGGCGATCGTCAACATCGTCCAGCCCGGCGCCGGCATGAACATCGACGTCAATTCGCTCGACAGCA
>JAYTHL010000257.1:0-5010 GCA_043732605.1 Rhizobacter sp.
CGGGCCGGCGCCGACACCGGCATCGCCTTCGCTGCGATCCCGATGGGCCACGAGTTCACCTCGCTCGTGCTGGCGCTGCTGCAGGCCGGCGGCCACCCGCCCAAGGTGGCGGACGATGTGATCGAGCAGATCCGGGCGCTGGACGGCGATTTCGTCTTCGAGACGTGGATGAGCCTCACCTGCCACAACTGCCCCGACGTCGTGCAGGCCTTGAACGTGATGGCCGTGCTCAACCCGCGCATCCGGCATACGGCGATCGACGGCGGCCTGTTCCGCGAAGAAGTGGAAGAGCGGCAGATCCTCGCCGTGCCGACGATCCTGCTCAACGGCCAGGCGTTCGCGTCGGGCCGGCTCGAGCTGACCGAGATCCTCGCCAAGATCGACACAGGCGCAGCCGCGCGCGACGCGAAGAAGCTGGCCGGCAAGGACGTCTTCGACATGCTCATCGTCGGTGGCGGGCCGGCTGGCGCCGCAGCCGCGGTCTATTCGGCGCGCAAGGGCATCCGCACGGGCATCGTCGCCGAGCGTGTCGGCGGCCAGACGCTCGACACGATGGGCATCGAAAACTACATCTCCGTGCTCGAGACGCAGGGCCCGACATTCGCCGCCGCGCTCGAGGCGCACACCCGCGCCTACGACGTCGACATCATGGCCGGCCAGCGCGTCACCGGAATCGATCCGGGCGCGCAGATCACGGTCCGCCTCGAGAACGGCGCGTCGCTCAAGGCCAGGAGCGTCGTCCTCGCCACAGGCGCGCGCTGGAAGAAGGTCAACGTGCCCGGCGAGGCCGAATACGCGAACAAGGGCGTCGCCTACTGCCCACACTGCGACGGTCCGCTCTTCAAGGGCCGGTCGGTGGCGGTGATCGGCGGCGGCAACTCGGGCGTCGAGGCGGCGATCGACCTCGCGGGGATCGTCGGCCACGTCACGCTGATCGAGTTCGCCGAGCATCTCAAGGCCGACGCGATCCTGGTGAAGAAGCTGCAGAGTCTGGCCAACGCGACGATCGTCAGCAACGCGCAGACGACCGAGATCACCGGCGACGGCCAGAAGGTCGACGGCATCGTCTACAAGGACCGCGTCAGCGGCGCCGAGAAGCGCGTCGAGCTCGCCGGCGTGTTCGTCCAGATCGGCCTGGTGCCCAACACCGAGTTCATGAAGGGCGCGATCGAGCTGAACCGCTTCGGCGAGATCATCGTCGACGAGAAGTGCGCGACGAACATCCCGGGCGTGTTCGCGGCGGGCGATGCGACGACCGTGCCCTACAAGCAGATCGTCATCGCGGCGGGCGAAGGCGCGAAGGCGGCGCTGTCGGCGTTCGATCACCTGATCCGCAGCTGAGGGCGATCGACGCGCAGGTTTGCTAAACTGCGCGCTGCCGTGGGGGGGTAGCTCAGCTGGGAGAGCGTCGCGTTCGCAATGCGAAGGTCGGGAGTTCGATCCTCCTCCTCTCCACCATCCGGATCGTCCAGCAAGATCCCGGGCAGTACCGGGAAGAACGAAGAGCCCTAGAGATTCAACGCTCTAGGGCTTTTTCGCATCTTGGTTGCCGACCTTCGACGCGATGCTTCTCTCTAGCGCGGCGATCTCGACCCGAAAAGTCGACTCCGGCGCGGCGGCGATGAAGGTCGCCGATGCCTTCGATTCCTCGAGCGCCTTCTCGGCCGAACCGAGATCTCCGCACGCCAGCTCCAGGCTTCCTCGCGTACAGAGAAGCCTTCCCAGTTCGAGTTGGTCGCCGACCTCCCGGAGCAACGCCTCGCCTGCGTCGAGAAGCTCTCGAGTCTGAGCGAGCTCGCCACACTTGAGCGAGAGCTGACCCAGGCTCGCCAGCACGAACCCCTCGGTTCGCCTGTTGCCCACTTCGCGGAGCGCGACCAGCGCACGTTCGTACAGGCTGCGCGCATCGTCGATCCGACCCTGGGTGGCGCGCAGCGTTCCCAGGTTGCCCAGGACGCTGCCCTCGAAATTACGGTTGCCGACTTCGCGATGAATGACAAGGGCCTTGTCCAGGTGCTCGCAAGCGGACTCCGTGAGTCCCTGATCCTCGAGGACGACGCCGAGATTGCCGAGGACTGCGCCTTCGTCTCGTCGATTGCCGACCTCGCGATGAACGAGCAATGCCTCATCCAGCAGGAGACGCGCCGGCTCGAAGTGTCCTTGCTGGTAGTTGAGGATGCCCAGGTTGCCCAGCACGATCCCCTCGTTTCGGCGGTTGCCGATCTGTCGGTGGATGACGAGCGCCGCTTCGTAGCATTCGCGCGCTTCGCTCATCCGCCCCGCCGCGAGATGCAGATTGCCAAGATTGCCGAGCATCCTGCTTTCGCCGACGCGACTGCCGCATTCGCGGTGGAGCGCGATGGACGTGTCGAGCTGCTGTCGCGCTTCGTCGAGTCGCTGACCGTGTTCGCTGTGCAGACTTCCGAGCATTCCCAGCACGACGCCCTCGGCGCGCCGGTCGCGCGATCGGGTCGCGATGGCCAGCGCCTGCTGGAACGACGCCTCGGCGTCCGCCATTCGCCCTGACCGCCACGCGGCGACGGCCCGGGTCGTCGTCGCGTTGACGAAGGCGGCTGGAGCCAGCTGGTTCGGTGCCAGGACTTCGTCTCCCAGCGTGATCCCCAGCACGAAAGGGCCGCGTTGTTCGATCACTTCCCACGCCGCGCGGTACGAGTCGGCAGCGATCCAGAGGTCATTGCGCGCGACGGCCCGCCGACACGCGCTCACCAGGTTGTCGAGCTCGAGCTCCAGCGAGTGCCGGCGCTTGACCCCGCCGTGATGCGACAGCGACTCGATGGCCTCCTCGCTGCCGAAGCGAGCGAAGTACGCGCCATGGCGAACAGCTGCTTCCAGCTTCGATTCCGGCTTGACGGCCAGCTGCTCGGACGCGTATTCGTGAATGCTCAAGTACATGCCGAAGAAGGGCTCGTCGATGTTCAGACGCGCCGGCGCTGACGGCGCTCGGTACAGGAGGCTCTTGTCCACCAGCGCCTCGACGGCTTCGAGGACGGATGGCGCCCCCGGCCATGCCGACAGATCGATGATCGACTCCGCGGCTTCCAACGTGAATCCTCCCTCGAAGGTCGCGCATTGCGCGAAGGCGCCCTGCTCCCACGGCGCAAGGAGGTCCCAGGACCAGTCGATCGCAGTGCGAAGCGTGGCCTGGCGGGTCGAGGCGCCTGAGCTGCCGACGAGCAAGCGCAGGCGTTCGTCCAGACGCGCGACGAGCTGAGCCGGCGACAGCACGGCAATGCGGGCGGCGGCCAATTCGATCGCCAGCGGCAGCCCGTCGAGCAGGCGCACCACTTGAGCGATCGCATCGCGATTGCCCTGGTTGAGCTCGAAGTCGGGGCGACGTGACTGTGCGCGGATGCTGAACAGCTCGATGGCGTCGAGAGCCACCGACAGCGGCTCGAGCGGAAAGATGTCTTCGCCCCGCAGACGAAGTCGTTCCCGGCTGGTCACCACGAAAGCCGCCTGGCCAGGACGGTCGAGCCAATGCCCGAGGCTCGCCTGCGCGTGTTGAACGACTTGCTCGAAGTTGTCCAGCACGACAAGGCATCGATCGCGCCCGGCGATCGCGTGACCGAGCTGGAGCACAGGATTACCCCGGCCGAGCGTGATGCCGAGAGCGCCGGCGACGACGAAGCAGATGCCGTCGAGCGAACGAGCCTCCGAGAGATCGCAGAAGTAGACGCCGCCCGGCCACTCGCCGAGCCACATCCTGGCGTACCGATGCACGAAACGCGTCTTGCCGGTTCCGCCCACGCCGAGAACCGTCAGGCATCGCGACCCGCCCTCCAGTCTCGAGGCAAGCGACCGAAGCTCGGCGGCGCGGCCGACGAACGCGTCACGCTCGGCGAGCAGATTGTTGGCGATGGCGCGGACGGGCTGCCACACGTCGCCGCTCCTGAACACCGCGAACGCCTTGGGTCCGTCCTTCGGTGGATGTCCTCCAGGACGTCCTTTCGGTCGGAGCTCGAACAACTCGACGGGGTCGTCGATTCCCTTGAGGCGGTAGTGGCCATGCCGCTGGACGTCGCCTTCCGAGGCGATGCCGGCTTCGATCGCCCGCCACGCGGCCAACGTGAGCAGCAATTGGCCGCCCTCCGCGTGCGACATGACGCGGGCAGCCAACGGCTTGGCGAGACCTTCGACTTCCAGCGCCTTGGCGCCGAGCGCGACGTGCGCCGCAGGGTTCTCTCTCAGGCTGACGGGCCCGACATGAAGCCCTGTCCTCGCCTTGAACGGAAGGTCCTCGAGCGCCCCGTGATACTGGAGCGCGTAGCGTGCCGCGCAGACGGGATCGTCGAACAGCAGCAGGAAGCCATCGGCCCGATCGATTTCCCGTCCGTCGTGCGCAGCGAGCAGGGCGCGGGCGCGTCGGTCGTGCTCCTGCCACAGGGCAGCCGCGGCAACATCACCCAGGCGTTGAAGCGTCTCGGTGCTGTCGACGATGTCGGCAAACAGAAGTGCCTTCGACTCCATGACCGCGCCGACTCGTGAGCGTCGCCCGCAAGGCCGCCGAGTCCTCCTCGATCGGATTGTCGGGCCAGAAGGCAGCCGGTAACGCCACGCGGTCGAGGCCCGCGGTCGGAGACTGCCGATGGCGTCGGCTTCTCCCTTCAGCGGCCCGGCGTCGCCTCGGCCGCCTTCGGCAAGTCGTAGTTCTTCTTCTTCGCCGCCAGCGCTTCGCCGAACGATTGCGGCTCATAGCGCAGAGGGTTCGCGGCGTCGGCGCAGCCCGGGAACGCGTCGAACCGCACGTCCTCACGCGGATTGACGAACAGCGGGATCGAGTGCCGTGTCTGGCCCGTCCGGTTGATGACGCGGTGCGGCGCGGAGCGGAAGCGGTCGTTGGTCCAGCGCTGGCACATGTCGCCGTTGTTGAACAGCAGGTGGCCTTCGAGCGAAGCGCACCGACGCCTGCGCCTGCTTCAAGCGCGCTGACGGCGGCGCGGAGATGCCCCACTGGTCGACCCGGCTTGCCGGCCAGCTCCAGTCCTCGGG
>JAYTHL010000258.1:0-15208 GCA_043732605.1 Rhizobacter sp.
GCGGCGAAAGCGGCGACATGATGATCTGGCAGGCACTCCGCGGCGGCCGCGGCGCCAGCGCAACGGCGCCGGCAGCCTCGACCGCACGACCTGTTTTCGGCGCGAGCCCGACGGACTTGAACGCGCGAAATGCGCACGGTCCTGCGACTGCTCGCCGCGACGAGCGCCTCCTACAATCACAGCCGATGCCTGGCGCTGCCCTTTCGCGTCCGGTGCGCTGCCCGGCGCACACCCGATTGCCGCGCCGCGCCGGGGCGTCGACTGCGTGACGCCGACCACACTCGTCCTCGCGATCGTCATCGCCGTCGCGCTGGCGGCCGGCATCGGCGCCGCGGCCGCGCTGCTGGTGACGCGCCGCGCCGTGACGCCGCGGCGTCGCCAGGCGGGACGATCGGCCGACGCGTCGGCTCCTCCCGGCAACGACGATCCCGATCACGAGTCCTTCGGCTACATCGTCTCGCACGACCTGCGGGCGCCGATCCGCGTCGTCGAGGGCTTCACCAAGATTGTCAAGGAAGACTACGGCGCCGTCCTCGACAGCGTCGGCCACGACCATCTCGACCGCGTCCTCGGCGCTGCCGCGCGGATGAACAGCATGATCGATTCGCTGCTGGCGCTGTCGCGCCTGTCGTCGCAGCCGATCGCGCACGTGCCGGTGAACCTGTCGCAGATCGCCGGCTTCGTCGTCGACGACCTGCGCCGCCAGCATCCGGAGCGCGACGTCATCGTCGACATCGAGCCTGCCCTGCTGACGACGGGTGACCCGACGCTCCTGCGCATGATGCTGGAGAACCTGATCGGCAACGCCTGGAAGTACAGCGCCAACGCGCGGCCGGCGCGGATCGGCTTCCTGCGTCGCGACGGCGAGCCGTCGACCTTCACGGTCCAGGACAACGGCGCCGGCTTCGACATGCGCTTCGCGGAGCGCCTGTTCGGCGTCTTCCAGCGGCTGCACAGCGCGAGCGAGTTCCCGGGCACGGGCGTCGGCCTGGCGTCGGTGCGCCGCATCGTGCGTCGGCACGGCGGCGAGATCTGGGCCGAGTCGGAGCCCGACCACGGCGCGCGTTTCCATTTCACGCTGCCGATGCATTCGCGCGAGGCTGGCGCCTCGACGATCTGACACGCTAGTGGCGGGCCGGGGCAGCGAGCTGCTCGACTGCCGCCAGCAGCAGCTCGGCCTGCTCGCGCTCGCTGCGCTGCTCGCTCGCCGCCAGCCGTGACAGGCGCCGCGCCGCCTCGACCCGGTCGAGCGAGTAGCGGTGCATGAGAACGCCGACGGCCATCGCGGTCGTCGTGTCGAGCGGCCTCGTGGCCAGCGCGATCACGGCGGCGCGCTCCGGCACCGGCTCGAGCGGCGCCCCGGCCTCGATGTGGGCGAACGCGGCCTCGACCGCGGGCACGATCTGCTTGATGTCGAGCGGCTTGACGAGATAGGCGACGGCCCCGAGCGCCTTCACCTGCGCCACGGTCTGCTCGTCGCTGAACGCCGACAGGAACATGAACGGCATGCGGCACTGCGTGCGCAGGTATTGGGCGACGTCGAAGCCGCTCTTGCCTTCCATGCGGATGTCGAGGAGCGCCAGGTCGGGCCGATGCTCGCGCGCGATCAGGATCGCGTCGTCGCCGTTGTCGGCGTCGTAGACGTGGTAGCCGGCGCGGGTCAGGCCGTCGGTGAGCGTGGCCAGGACGAGCCGGTTGTCGTCGACGACCAGGATCGTTCCCTTGCTGCCCTGGCCCGCTGTCGTCATCGCCGCTCCGTTGGTCGCCGCAACGCGAATCTTATGCGGCGGCGATGCGCTGCACGCCCGGCGGGCTCAGCGACACCTTGGCGACCACGAGCTCTTCGGCCTGCTCGATCGAGAGCTGGGCGCTGCGCCGCGGCAGCAGCGCGCGCACCAGGCCGAGCCCGGAGACGCCGTTCGGGATCCGCGCCAGGCTGAAGCCGCTCGGCAGGCTGGCGCGGCTCGAGATCGCGACCTGGACTCCGGCCTCGCCGCATTCCAGGTCGCAGCCGATCGCCTCGTCGTCGTGGCCGGCGGCGCTGTGCTTGATGGCGTTGGTGAGCAGCTCGTTCAGGGTCAGCGCGATCGGGATCGCCTCGACTTCGGGCAGCGTCCACTCGCGCGCGCTCGCGCCGGCGACGCTGCAGCGGATCGGCCGGCCGAAGGTGCGCTGCACCGAGCCGATGATCGCCTCGAGCACGCTGACGATCGAGAGCGGCCCGTCGGCGCCGACCTGCAGGCCGTAGACCTGCGCGATCGCCTGGACCTGGCCGACGACCTCGTCGATCGCGGCCGCGACCTCGGGCTTTCTCCCCGCGATCTGCTGCAGCAGGCCGGCGACGCCCTGCAGGTTGTTCTTGATCCGGTGGTGGACCTCGCGCACCAGCATCTCGCGCTGCGCGATCGCGGCCTCGAGGCGTGCTTCCTGCGCCGCGCGCTGCTCGGTGACGTCGGTGGCGACGAGCAGCAGCTGGTCCGGCGCCTCGCCCGGCGCGGCGGCCAGCGGCAGCAGGCGTGCGTCCCACAGCTGCTCGACACCGTCGATGCCGAAGCGGTATTCGCGCGTCGTCACCTCGCTCGATCCGAGTGCGGTCAGCAGGTCGCGCGTGCGCTCGACGGCGAGGGCGGGCGGGAAGATCTGCTCCGGCGTGCGGCCGATGAGCGCCTCCGGCGCGCTGCGCACGGTCGCTGCCGCGACGCCGTTGACCTGCACGATCGCGAGAGTGCGTGCGTCGAGCAACGTGATCGCCAGCGGCGCGGCCTCGATCACCCGGCGCAGCGACGCCTGCGCCGCCGACACGGCGGCCTCTGCCTGGCGCCGGCGCTCGATGTCGAGCAGCGCGAAAGTCAGCTGGCGGCCGATCAGGTCGCGGCCAGTGGCGACCGCATTGCCGACGACCCAGAACTCGCGCCCGTCGAGCGCACGCACGCGGCACTCGAAGGTCTCGGCCTGGCCTTCGACGAGATCGTCGAGATAGCGCGTTCGGCGAAACGGATGCTCGTCATCGTCGGTCGCGACGAGCGCCATCGGCTGGCCCATGAAATCGCGCAGGTCGCCGCCGAACATGCGCCGCGCCGAGCGGTTCATCCACTCGATGCCGCCGTGGCCGACGGTGACGATGCCGACCAGCACCGAGTCGAGGATCGAGCGCGTGCGCTCGGCCATCAGCTCGCGCTCGAGGGCGAGCGACTCGAGCTGCACCTGCTGCGCCTTCAGTCTCGTGACGTCGGAGAGCACGGCGATCGCCTCGTCGAAGCCCGATGCGCCGCCGGCGCGCCGTACGGAGAGCGAGTACCAGCGCGGGCTGCCGGCGCTGACCTCGTCGAAGGAGCTGTCGTCGTCGCGCGCGTCGTCGTCGCTGAAGACGAACTCGGTCTCGTAGGTGCGGCCGTCGATCAGCGCTTCGCGGATCTCGGCGGCCGTGACCTCGGCATCGGGATGGCGCGACAGCAGCTCGGCCAGGCTCGAGCCCGCGACCGCGCTCGGCGGCAGGCGCAGCATCGACTCGAAGCGGCGGTTGCAGCGCACCAGCGCGCCGCCGCGCAGATAGGCGATGCCGGCGGTCGCGCTCTCGAGGATGGTCGTCATCTCGCGCAGCAGCTGCTCGCTGCGGCGCTGGCTCATGTGCTGGTCGGTGACGTCGAGGGTGACGACCGATGCCGTCTTCTTGCCCGAAGCGAGCGTCGCCGGCTCGACCCGCGTCAAGAGCCAGCGCTGGCCGAGCTCGGGGTGGATGACGCGATAGCGCACCTCGGCGCGTTGCGTGCGCTTCAGCGCCATCTGCAGCCGCTCGTACTCGGCGAGCGACTCGGGCGCGACGATCTCGCGGCTGATGTTCTGCAGCAGCGACGACGACGCTCCGCCGGCCTTGGGCTGCTGGCGCACCCAGCCCGACGACTCCTCGAAGGTCGCGATGCCGACGCTCGCCGTGTCCATCATCGCGCCGATCTGCATCCGCGCGAGATCGCGCTCTTCCTCCGCGCTGCGGTCCTCGACGATGCCCATGTAGCGGCGCTCGCCCGATGCCGTGCGGTAGCAGCGGACGATCGCTCGGAGCCGCCGCAGCGGTCCGTGCTTCGGGCCGATCCAGCCCTGCGACTCGACCGGGCGCGAGCCCGGGCGCAACGCGAGCAGTGCACCGCCCTCGCCCCACGAGAGCAGACGCGCCAGCTCGGGCGCACCTTCGGCGAGCGACACCGGGACGCTGCCGGCGAGGTGATCGAAGGCCGGGTTGGTGCGCACGAGCAAGCCGCTGTCGTCGAACAGCACCATGCCGACCGGGCTCAGGTCGAACCAGTCGTCGAGCTCGCGCACCGAGCGGTCGGCGCGCTCGCGCGCGGCATGCTCGAGCGTCGTGTCCTGGAGCACCGCGAAGTAGAGCGGCGCGCCGTCCTCGTTCGACAGGACGCGGCGCGCGACCCGGTACCAGCGCTCGAAGCCGCGCGCGTCGACGATCCGGCCTTCGCTCAGCGCCGGCGCACGGGCCTGGCCGCGCGAGGCCATCAGTACCTTGCGGCGCTCCCGCGCCGTCGCGCGCTCGTCGACGTGCTGGATGTCGATCGGGTCGCGGCCGATCAGTGCCGAGCGCGCGAAGCCGCTGAACTCGACGAAGGCGTCGTTGACGTCGACGATCAGGAAGTCCTTGTCCTGCAAGATCGCGGGAAACGGCGACTCCCAGAAGATCTGCAGCGTCTCCTGGACCGCGGCGGGCAGCGCGCTGGTCTTGTCGGACGCGACGCCGGACGACTCGCGCGCGGTCATTCCAGCGCGCCGGCCCCCATCAGGGCACGGAGCTGGGCACGGTTGATCTCGGCCACGCTCATCAGCAGGTTCTCGGCGGCCTCGCGGTACTCGTAGACCGACTCGCCCTCGGCCGCCTTGACCATCGCCATGTAGGGCTGGAACGGGCCGGTGTCGTCGACCAGCGCCTGGTAGACGCGCGTCGGCACCGGGATCGAGCCGAGCAGCTTGGCGAAGCTCTCCTGGAACATCCGGTCGAGGAGCGAGAAGACGCCGCAGATGAACATCTCGCTGCGCATCTCCTCGTCGCCGTTGCCGGCGACGAGCTCTTCCATGAGGAGGCCGCGACGCACCGCGGCGAACATCACCGGGCGCAGGTTGACGTCCTTGCTCGCGGTTGCGAGCAGCAACGCGAGCCAGCGCTTCAGCCGCTGGTAGCCGAGCAGCATGATCGCGTGGCGGAACGAGCTGATCTCGACGCGCAGGCCGAACGCCGGCGAGTTGATGTAGCGCAGCAGTTTGAAGGCGAGCGACGGATCGCGCTTGAGGGTGTTCTCGAGCTTTTCGATCGGGTCTTCGTTGTCGACGCGGTGGATCAGCTCGACGACGACCTGCAGGTCGGGCTGCGCCGTCGCCTTGCCGGTGCGCGCCGCGGTGGCGCTGATGGCGTCGTCGATCGGCCAGCCGAGGACGGCGTGGGCGCCGCGCGAGAAGCTCGCTTCCATCTCGGCCACCGTGCGAACGCCCGACTGGACGTGAGCGATCGTGCGCGTCACGCCTTCCGGCGGCGGCGATGATGCGGGCGCGGTCGACTCGGAGATGCGCCGGTCGTCGGACAGGTCGATGATCGAGTACTTGAAGCAGGGCAGCACTTCGCGCGGCAGCGGCGCGTTGGGCCGGCCCTTCAGGAGCAGGGTGTTGCCGTTGCCGTGCAGTCGCACCAGGGCTTCGACATTGGCCGGGTCCGCGGCCATGAAGTTCGGCACCTCGACCATCAGGTTGGCCGAGGGGCTCGCCTGGAGCAGGTCGTGGAGGAGGCTCTCGCTGACGACGTTGAGCGAGACGTTGCCGCCGCTCGCCGGCCAGACATCGCCGACGGCGTGGAGCAACTGGGCGACGTCGAGCGTCGCGTCGGGGCGCAGCGGATAGACCGTGAGGCGCGTCGCGGCGACCGTGCGGTTGCGGTCGATGAACGGTGAGTAGCCGAGGGCCACCTGGCCGAGGATCGCGACGTCGAGCAAAGTCAAAGCTCCCGGGCCTTGTTCCGCGGCGTCGCCGCCGCGCCTCAGCCGTTCACGTACTGGAACAGCGACAGGCGCTGCACCATCGAATACGACTTGAGCGCCGCATCGTAGCCGCTTTGCTTGTTCTGAAAGTCCGAGATCGCGTGCACCATGTCCACATCTTCCGCGTTCGATCGCTCCGTCGTGCTCGCCACCTTCTGGGTGTCGAGCCGGCTCGTCTCGCTGTCGATCCGGTTCAGCACCTGGCCGGCGGCGGCGCGCGCGGCGCCGAGGTTGTTCATCGCGGAATCGATGTCGCGCAGGCCGTCGGCATTGGCCTGGGCGATCTGCGAGGTCGTGCGGCCGGTCGTCTGCAACGCGGCGACGGCCCTGTCGAGCGTGGCGAAGACGCTGAGCGTCGGCGTCGACGGCGCGAGCGTGAACTGGTCGCCCGTCGCCGGGCTGCCGCTGACAGCGACCGTCATGCCGTCGACGGTGATCGCCTGGCCGGAGACATAGGGCGCCGCGACGACGCCGGTGGCGACGCCGTCCTTGAGGACCGCATAGGTGGTCGCGCCGGCTGCGACGTTGAACTGGAGCGTGTAGGTCGAGCTCGTCAGCGCGGTCGGGTTTGACACGCGGCCGGAGTCGATGGTCGCGTTCTGCACGGCGCCGCCGGCGCTGGTCACGAACACGCCGTTGCCGGTGCGCGCCGTCAGGAACGCGGCGTTGCCGTCGGTCGTGAGCGGCAGGCCGGTCGTGCGCTCGGTGAGCGTCTGGCCGGTGGTCGCGGCGTACTGCACGCCGCCCGGTGCGTCGATGAACGGCTTCTGGGTCGCGCCCTGGCCGCCGAAGAGATAGGTGCCCGCGCCGTCGTCCTGGTTGGCGAGGGTGAGCAGCTGCGTGCGCAGGCCCTTGATCTGGTTGGCGATGGTCTGGCGCTCGCTGTCGGTGTAGCTGCCGTTGCCGGCCGAGACCATGAGCTCGCGCGCGTGCTGCATCAGGTCGCCGGCGCTGCCGAGCGAGCTTTCGGTCTGCGCCATCGCGACCTGGCTCGCGTCGACGGCGCGCTGGCTGGTGACGGTGCGCTCGATGCCGGCCAATGCCCGCTCGGCGCGCGCAGCCGCGGCCGGATCGTCGCTCGCCTTGGCGACGCGCTTGCCGGAGGTCATCTGGTCCTGCAGCGCGGTCAGGTCGGTCCGGCGTTTCGAGAGTGCGTCGATCCCGGAATCGAAGGCGGCGGCGGTGCTGATGCGCATGAAGGTCTCCGGGAGTTCTACTGGCCGATCCTTAGCAGGGTGTCGAACACCGTCTGCGCGACCTGCAGCATCTTGGCTGCGGCCTGGTAGCTCTGCTGGTACTGGATGAGGCGCGCGGCTTCCTCGTCGAGATTGACGCCCGACTTCTCGGAGACCGCAGACTTGGCGTCGCTCGCGATCGACGCGGACTGGTCTGCAGCGAGGCTCGCGCTCTGCACGCTGACGCCGACCGCGGCGAGCGCGCCGGCATACGCGTCGATGACGTTGACGCCGGGCGACGTGACGACGCCCGCGACGCTGCGCTGGCCGACGATGCCGGCATCGCGCAACGAGAGCATCGCGTTGGCGTTGCCGTTGTCGCTCGCCGGGAACGCGGTCTTCGCGACGCCGATGACGTCGTTCTGCTTCGGCACGCCGGTGAGCTGGAGCGCGAAGCCGTTGAGCGAGATCGGCTGGCCGGCGGTGAAGGTGCCGACACCGTTGACCGTCGCCAGTGCGCCGGTCGTGTCGACCAGGCTGTAGCTGTAGCCGCCGCTGTTGTCCGTGAAAGTGATCATCGCCGTGATGTTCGGGTTCAGGCTGGTGCTCACCGCGGCGAGCGAGCCGAGCGCGGCCGTGCCGGTGTTGGCGGCTGCGAACGAGGCCGCGACCGGAGCCGCCGCAGCGATGCCTTTCGGATCGTCGAGGGCGCGGCTGATGGAGCGCGTCGAGTTCGACACCGGCTGGAGCAGGAAGCGGTCGCGTGCCGACGGCGCCGGCGCGGCGACGTCGATGCGAAAGCCGTCGACGATGCTGCCGTTGGTCACGGTCTGCGACACGCCGTCGGTCAGGCGCGTCAGCTTGTAGCTGCCGGCGGGCAACGACGGATCGGCGGCGAGCTCGTAGTCGCTCGGCTGCAGCTCCTTCGCATTGACCGCGGTGATCGAAACGCTCGACACGCGGACGCCCGCGCCGTTGACGTACGAGGCGACCGGCACGCCGGCGACCTTGGCGTTGCCCGACGACGGCGCCACGGCGGCGGCGCCGAGCGCGAGCAGCGGCGCTCCTGGCGAAGCCGGCTGGCCGAGATCGAGGCCGAGCGACTGTTGCGTGTTGAGGGCGCCCGCGATCGCCGAGGCGAGCTGGCCGATGAGGCCGCGTGCGTCCGGGATGTCGTGGTTCTGCACACGCAGCAGGCCCGCAACCGAGCCGCCGGCGATGAAGCCGTCGGGAAAGGCGCGCAGGTTGCCGCCGTCGCTGATGCCGATCTGCACCTTCGACGGATCGAACGCATCGACGACGGTCGTGAGCGGCGTCGCCTCGGCGCCGAGCACGAGCCGCTGCGAGCCGCCGAGGAAGACGCCGATGGTGCCGTCGGCGGCGGCCACCGTCGTCACCTGGACGATCTGCGAGAGGTCGCTGACCGCCGTGTCGCGCTGGTCGAGCAGATCGTTGGGCGAGTGCCCCGTGCCCTTGACGTTGGCGATGCGCTGGTTGAGGTCGGCGATGCGCGCGGTGAGCGAGTTGATCGACCCGACCGATGTCTTCAGGTCCTGCGTGATGCCCGACTGGATCGAGTCGAGCTGGTCGGAGGCGCCGCGAAAGCGCGACGCGAGATCGCCGACTCGGGCCAGCGCGACCTGGCGTGCCGACGAATCCTGTGGCTTGTTCGAGACGTCGACGAAGGCGTTGAACGCCTGTTGCGCAGCGTAGCCGAGGCCGGCCTCGCCGGTCGGGAAGACCTTCTCGAGCTGCTGCAGCTGGGTGCTGCGCGCCTGGTCGGCAGAAGCCAGCGCCGCAGTGGTCGATGCTTCGCGGGTCAGGAAGTCGCTGTGCGCGCGCGTCACGGTCGTGACGTCGACACCCTTGCCGAAGAAGCCGTTGCCGGTCTGCTGGCTGAACGAGGTCGCGAGCTCGGCACTCTGGCGCGAGTAGCCGACGGTGTTGGCGTTGGCGACGTTGTTGCCCGTGACCTGCAGGGCCGCGTAGTTCGCGGTCATCGCCCGCGCGCCGATGCTCAGCAGGGAGGAAACGCTCATGTGGAAGCCCGCTGGACGCGCAATGTGGTGTTGATGACGCGCGTGAGCTTGTCGGCGTAGGCCGGATCGGTGGCGTAGCCGGCGCGCTGCAGGCCTTGCGCGAAGTCCTGCGCCGACGCCGCGCTCATCGGCGACTGCGCCGCCTGGGCGACGACGCCGGCATAGCGCGGGCTCTGCTTCATCAGCTTCGCGTAATCCTGGAACGCGTCGTCGACCGACGCGTAGGCGCGGAACTTCGCGGACACCTTCTGCGGCTCGCCGCCGATCCATTCGGTTGTCGTGATCTCCGCCGTCGGCCCGGTCCAGCCGGCACCGGCCTTGACGCCGAAGAGGTTGTGCGACGAGCTGCCGTCGGCATTCCTGATCTCGCGCTTGCCCCAGCCCGATTCGTGCGCCGCCTGCGCGACCATGAACGTGGCCGGGATGCCGGTCTGCGCCGACGCGCCCTGTGCCGACGACTGCACCGACCGGACGAAATCGACCTGCTTCTGCGACAGCGTCGCGTCGCTCGTCTTCGCGACCGGCGCGCCCGCCGCGGCCGGAGCCGCGAGCGAGGCCGCAGCGCCGACGCCCATCTGCCGTTCGAGCTGGCGCGCGATCGCCGCCGCGAGCCCGCCGGGCAATCCGGTCATCTTGTTGGCGTACTGCGTGTCGAGCATCTCGGTGCCGAGCTTGGTGCCTTCGTTGTCGAGCATCCCCGAGCTGATCGTCGCCTCGCGCATGCTCTTCATCAGCTGCTGCATGAAGAGCGCCTCGAACTGCTTCGCGGTCTCCTTGATCGCCGCCTTCGGATCGCGTGCGGCCGCCGAGCGCAGCCCTGCGATCGAGGTCGCGTCGCCGCTCGCCGCGGTCGAGCCCGAGAGCGTCGACAAGGCCGGCAGGCTGCTCGCGGCGGTCATCAGATGACCTCGAGCTCGGCCATCAGCGCGCCGGCCGACTTCATCGCCTGCAGGATCGCGAGCAGGTCCTGCGGCGTCGCGCCGAGCAGGTTGAGCGCCTTGACGACGTCGGCGAGCTTGGCGCCCGGCGCCATCTGGACGAGCGCGCCCGCCTGCTGGGTGATCGTGATGTCGGCCTTCTCGGTGACCTTGGTGTCGCCCTTGGCGAACGGGCCGGGCTGGCTCACCGACGGCGTCGTGCTGATCGTCACCGAGAGATTGCCGTGGGCGACTGCGCACGATGCGAGCGTCACCGCCTGGTTCATGACGATCGAGCCGGTGCGCGCGTTGATGACGATCTTGGCCGAGGGCGCCTGCTGCTTGATGTCGAGGTTCTCGATCTCGGCCATGAAGGCGACGCGCGCGTCGGCCGACGGTGGCATGCGCACGCGCACGACGCGGCCGTCGAGCGCGTCTGCCGTGCCGCTGCCCATCTTGGCGTTGATCGCGCGCACGACTTCGCGCGCGGTGGCGTAGTCGCTGGAATTGAGGTCGAGCTGGATCGAGTCGCCGTCGGCCATCGGCGTGGCGACGCTGCGCTCGACCGTCGCGCCGTCGGGAATGCGGCCCGCGCTCAGATGATTGATCTGCACCTTCGACCCGGCCGCCGAGGCACCGGCGCCGGCGATCACGAGGTTGCCTTGCGCCATCGCGTAGATCTGGCCGTCGGCGCCCTTGAGCGGCGTCGAGATCAGCATGCCGCCGCGCAAACTCTTGGCATTGGCGAGCGACGAGACGGTGACGTCGATTGACTGGCCCGGCTGGGCGAACGCGGGCAGCTGCGCCGTCACCATCACGGTGGCGAGGTTCTTGAGCTGCATGTTGGTGCCGGCCGGCACCGTGACGCCCATCTGCTGCAGCAGCGCGAGCAGGCTCTGCTGCGCGAACGGTGCCGAGGTCGTCGAGTCGCCGGTGCCGTCGAGGCCGACGACCAGGCCGTAGCCGACCAGCTGGTTCATGCGCACGCCCTGGACCGAGGCGACTTCCTTGATCCGCGCCGCGTGGGCGGGCGCCGGCCACCACAGCGCGGCGCTGGCGAACAGCGCCGCGAGGAAGATGGAGGCGCGCAGGATGCGGTCGATCGGATGCATGGAGAAGTACCGGGGAGCTATCCGATTCTTCGCGGCCTCAGATCGGCAGAACGTTCAAAAAGAAGCGGCTGAGCCAGCCTATTCCCTGGGCATCGGCCTGGGCGCCGCGGCCGCGCTGCTCGATCCGCACGTTGGCGATCTGCGCGGAGGCGACGACGTTGCCGGTCTGGATCATGCGCGGGTCGACCTGGCCCGAGAAGCGCAGGACGTCGACGTTGTGGTTGACGCCGATCTGCTTCTCGCCCGCGACCAGCAGGTGGCCGTTGGGCAGCACGCCGGTGACCACGGCGGTGATCGTGCCGGCGAAGTTGTTGGTGTTCTCGGTCGTGCCGGCGCCGGCCGAGCTGATGCTCGTCGTGCCCGCGGCGGTCGCGCGGTTGAACGAGTTCGCGGCGAGAAAGGGCAGCGCCGTGACGCCGGCCGCGACCTTGCCGCTTTTGTCGATCGAGCTCGTGCTCTTCTGCGTCGCCGAGATCTTCTCGACGATCTGCACCGTGATCGAGTCACCGACGAGGCGGGCGCGGTAGTCCTCGAACAGCGGCCGGTACTGCGCCGCCTGGTAGATCGAGCCATTCGACACCGGCGGCGCCACGACCGCGACCGGCGCGGCGTAGATCGGCGAGGCGATGTCGACCGGCGGCCGCGGGTTGAGCCGCTCGTTCATCGATTCGCAGCCGGTCAGTCCGGCGAAAACCGCCGCGCAGATCACGGCGCAGACGACGACGGTCGCGAAGCGCTTCATGCCCAGGTCGTTCATAGCTGGGCCAGCTTCTGCAGCATCTGGTCCGAGGTCTGGATCGCCTTCGAGTTCAGCTCGTAGGCGCGCTGGGTCTGGATCATCTGCACCAGCTCCTCGACGACGTTGACGTTCGAGGTCTCGACGAAGCCCTGCTGCACCGTGCCCAGGCCGTTCAGGCCCGGCACGCCGGCGTTCGGCGTGCCCGAGGCCGCGGTCTCGCCGTACATGTTCTGGCCCTTGGGCTCGAGACCGGCCGGATTGACGAAGTTGGCGAGCTGCAACTGACCGACCGTCGACGGCGTCGCAGCGCCCGGCAGGACGACGCTCACCGTGCCGTCGTTGCCGATCGTCACGCTCTGTGCCGTCGCCGGAATCGTGATGCCGGGCTGGACCGTGTAGCCGTTGTTGGTGACGAGCTGGCCGGTCGCGCTGACCTGGAACGAGCCGTCGCGCGTGTAGCCGGTCGTGCCGTCGGGCAGCTGGATCTCGAAGAAGCCGTTGCCGCGGATCGCGACGTCGAGCGGATTGCTGCTCTGCTGGAGGCTCCCCTGGCTGAAGTTGCGCGAGGTCGCGACGGCGCGCGTGCCGAGGCCGACCTGCAGGCCCGTCGGCAGCTGCGTCTGGTCGCTCGTCGCCGCGCCGGCCTGGCGCATGTTCTGGTACATCAGGTCCTCGAACACCGCGTGAGAACGCTTGTATCCGTTCGTCGAGACGTTGGCGAGGTTGTTGGAGATGGTGTCCAGCTGCGTCTGCTGGGCCTCCATCCCGGTCTTCGAAATCCACAGCGATCGCATCATGGCGCGGCTCCGGTCAGTTCCGGCCATGGTCGCCCGCCGAGGCGCTGCCTCAAGCGGCGAAAAGCGGTGCGGTTCGCGGCCTTCTCGGCAGGCCGCGGCGGCGCCGCCCGGTCAGTGCGCGTCGAGCGGCATCGGCTCCGACATCGCCACCTCGATCACCGACATGTCGTCGTGCGAGCCAACGCCCCGCACGAGCAGGATCGGCACCGACACGAGGTTGTGCAGATGGCCCAGGTCCTGGCTCATGAAGAGCCGGCTGAGCGAACGGCTGGCGTGCGTGCCGAGGACGATGAGGTCGGCGCCCGACTCGTCGGCCTGGCGCGCCACCAGCTGCTGGAGCGTGTCGCGGCCGCCGCGCACCAGGGCAGTCGTGGCGATGACGCCCGCCGCTTCGGCGTGTGCCTGCGCCTTGCGCAGCACCCGCTCGCCCTGCTCGCGCACGACGCCGAGCAACGCCGTCGATGCGCCGGTCGACACACCGTCGTCGCCTTCGGTCCTGAACGCGGTGTCGTCGACGATGTTCATGAGCTGCAGGCGCGCGCTCGAATGCTTCGCGATCTTGATGGCCTCGTCGAGACCGCTCGTTCCGGCGCCGCTGCCGTCGACGGGAACCAGGATGAGACGGTACATGGGCGTGGGCAATGCGTGGAGGAGACGCCCTGATTTTCGGCCGATGGTTGCGCAGCCGATGGCCCTCGCCTGCACGAAGCGCCGGCAATCCGGCAGTTTGTCGCTGTCGGCGCCGTTTGCTTCAGCCGCCGCCGAGCTGCCGATAGACCTCGTGCGCGACGCGCGTCAGCTCCTGGCGATCGACCGACGACGAGAGCGCGTAGCCGAAGTCCTTGTCGACCCAGTAGAAGACGTTGACCGGCCCGTCCTGTCCGAACCGGAACGCGGTGGGCGCGCCATCCGCCGACTTGGGCGGCTCGCGCGTCACGTACAGCGTGAGCCGCTGGCCGGTCGCGTCGTGGTACATGAACTGCGCGACCGGGCCGGTCTCGCCCGGCAACAGCCGGCCGCCGATCAGCTCGTAGCCGACGGGCTTGAGCGCAGGCGCGTGGATCGGCGTGCCGAGCCGTTTCGAGAGCCACGCGACAAGCTGCTGTTCCTGGTCGGCAGCGACCTCGACGGGCCGCCGCACTTCGGGCGTGTACACGGCGTGGGCGACTGCCGCGCGCAAGGCGAAGCCGGACAGTGCACTCGCGCCGTTGCCGACCGACGCGAGCGCCTGCGCGGCGTGGCGATCGACTTCGCCGCGTGCGGTCCAGGCGATCGCCGCGCTGAGCACGGCGACGACGACGCCTGCGGCGAGCGCCCGCCACGCCGACGCTTGCGGCGACGCCGCACGACGCACCAGGAGTGCCGGTGGCAGCACCTCATCGAGCACGGGATCGAGCAGCCCGTGCAACATCGCCTTCTGCCGCTGCCACGCCTCCACGCGCGCCCGGTCTTCGGGTCGATCGGCGAGATGTTGCTCGACCTCAGCGCGACGCTCGACCGTCAGCTGACGGTCGACGTAGCCGTGCAGGTCGTCGTCGTGGATGCTCATTTGACGCGCTGGATCTTGGCCACGATCGGCCGGCCTTCGAGCTCGGCACGCAGCCGCTCGCGCGCCCGAGACAGGCGCGACATCACGGTGCCGATGGGAACGCCGATCACTGTCGCGATCTCCTTGTAGCTGAGCTCTTCCACACCGACCAGGAGCAGCACCTCGCGATGCTCGACGGGCAGGCGCTGGAGGGCGCGCTCGAGGTCGCGCAGCTCGAGCCGGTCGCCGGCGGCGACGCCGGCGGTGGTGTCGGCGAAGTCGTCGCCGACGGCGTCCTCGGGCGTGCGCCGCTGGCTGCGCAGGCGGTCGATGTGCAGGTTGTGCATGATCCCGAACATCCAGGCGCGCACGGCGCCACGGCGCTGCCACATCGAAAAGCGACCCCAGGCGCGCTCGAGCGTGTCCTGCACCAGGTCGTCGGCACGCTCGGGGTCGTGCGCGAGCCCGCGCGCATAGCGGCGCAGGCTCGGAATGCACGCCACGATCTCGGCTTCGTGCTGCGCCACCATGGCGTCAGCGCCTCGAAAGGTGCCTCGTGCGCTGCGTTACTTGATGACGTGCCAAGAGTCCTTGAAGTTGTCGCCGGTCGCGTCGCCGGCCTTCTTGTCCGCGCTGTAGGTATACACGGGCTTGCCCTTGTACGCCCACTGGCGCGCGCCGTCGTCGCGGACGACGACGCTGAAGTCGCCTTCGGTCTTGGCGTCGGCAGCGGCGGCGGCCGGCGGCCAGAGCGCGGCGCAGGGTCCGTTGCACACGCTCTTGCCGCTCGCGGCGACGTCGCGGTCGAAGGTGTAGAGCGTCATGCCGCTGGTGTTGACCAGCATCCCGTTGGCCATCTTGGCGGCCGGCTC
>JAYTHL010000259.1:0-4983 GCA_043732605.1 Rhizobacter sp.
GGATCGGGCTTTCGTCCTCACTGGCGCCCGTCGTGCACTTGCGCGGCATCCGGATCGACAACGCGCCATGGGCCGATTCGGATCGGCCGTTCGTCGCGCTCGGCAAGGCCGTCGCGGTGTTCTCGTGGACGAGCATCGCGCAGCGCCGGCCGGTGATCGCCTTGTGGGTGCTCGCCGACGGCGAGGTCGATCTCGAACGTCAGGCCGACGGGCTGCGCAACTGGCGCCTGGCCAACCCGGAGTACCGCGGGCCGGGCCGATGGAAGGTCCTCGCCGTGCAGGGCCAGCGCGTGACGGTGCGCTTCCTGCACGGGGCCGTCGACCTCGACATGCGCGCGACCGTGAGCGCCAACCCCGAGCCCGCGGCCCGCGCCGGCGCGCCTGCGAGACCGACGCGCATCGAGATCGCGGGCCGCTGGCGCGACGTGCCGTTCACGGTCGACGCGACGACCGGCGAGGTGCTGACCTTCCTCGAGACCGGACAGACCTTTCCCGTGCGCGGCGTCCTCGCATCGGGCGGCGCGCGCGTCGACCTCGAGGGAAGCGCCGGCGACATCGTTCGCGATCCCATCGTTGACGCGCACGTCGCATGGACCGCGTCGTCGCTCGCGCCGTTCGCGGCCTTCGTCGGTGCGCATCAGCGCGAAGCGAAGGCGATCCGCGTCGAGGGCACGCTGCGCACGGGCGACGGACGCTATGCGCTCGTCGACACGACGGCCCGCCTCGGCGCGACCGACCTCGCCGGCGAGGCGAGCTGGACACGCGACAGCGAGCGCAGCGTCGTTCGCGCGCGGCTCGACAGCGATTCGACCGACGTCGCCGACCTGCGCTGGCTCGCCGGGCTCGCGCCGGTCCGCGCGCCAACGGCGGCCAGCCAGACCGCCGCCGGCGCCGTGGTTGCCGCGTCGGGTGACGCGCCCAGGACGACACGCGAGCTCGATGCCGAGCTGAGCTTCACCGCACGTCGATTGCACGCAGCCGGCTTCCCCGCGCTGCAGAGCGGTCGGCTCGACGCCGCGCTCGCCGACGGCCGCCTGACGGTGTCGTCGTTCGACATCGGCATCGCGCAGGGACACGTCACCGGCAAGGCGTCCGCCGATCTGCACGGAGCGCCGGTGCGCGCCGATGCCGAGGTCACCGCCAGCGGCCTCCGCGTCGAGCAGTTCACGCGCGATGCGGCCGGCAAGAGCCGTGTCACCGGCGCTCTGCACGGCCACGCCTCTCTGAAGGCGCAGGGCGACTCCGCCGCCACGTTGCGCGACGGCGTCTCGGGCCGCGTCTCGGCATCGCTCGTCGGCGGCACGATCTCGAGCCTGCTCGACGCCGAGATGGGGCTGCAGGGCGGCAAGATCTTGCGCAGCCTGGTCGTCGGCACCGAGCCGATCGCGATCCGCTGCGGTGCGGCAACGCTCGACTTCGCACGTGGCGCCGGCAGCATCCGCAGCCTCGCGCTCGAGACCGAGCGGACGCGCACGACAGGAACCGGCGCGATCGACGTCGGGCGCGAGACGATCGACGTCGTCCTCACGCCGGAGGCGAAGCAGCCGGGGCTCTTCATCCTCGACCGCTCGATCCGCCTGCACGGGCCGCTGCGCCGGCCGGCGCACGAGCTCGTCGCCCGTGTGCCGTCGGCCGCATCCGCGCCATTTTCGGGCCGCGGCTGCGGCCAGTCCTAGCGCCGCATCAGCGTGCTCTTGCCGAACAGGCTCTCGATCAGGTCGACCGCGATCTCGGCGGTGCGGTTGCGCACGTCGAGCGCGGGGTTCAGCTCCATGACGTCGAGCGAGGCCATCGCGCCGGTGTCGGCGATCATCTCCATGCAGAGCTGCGCCTCGCGGTAGGTGGGGCCGCCGCGCACCGTCGTGCCGACGCCGGGTGCGATCTCGGCGTCGAGGAAGTCGACGTCGAAGCTCACGTGCAGATGCGTGTTGGCGTCGATCGTTGCCAGCGCCAGCTCCATCGTGTGACGCATGCCTTCCTCGTCGATGAAGCGCATGTCGAAGACCTCGAGCCCGGCTTCATGCACCAAGCGCTTCTCGCCAGGATCGACGCTGCGGATGCCGATCTGGCGCACCCACTTCGCGCTGATCGCCGGCACCTTGCCGCCGATCTCGACGAGCTCCTTCGGGCCGTAGCCGCACAGGCATGCGACCGGCATGCCGTGGATGTTGCCGCTCGGCGTGATGACGTTGGTGTTGAAGTCGGCGTGCGCGTCGAGCCAGAGGACGCGCAGCTTCTTGCCCGCCTCGCGGCAATGGCGCGCGACGGCGCTGATCGAACCGATGCCGAGCGAGTGATCGCCGCCGAGCAGGATCGGCATGCGCCCGCCGGCGAGCTCGGCATGCACCGCGTCGTGGACGGCGCGGTTCCATGCGACGACAGCATCGAGGTGCCGGTAGCCGTCGGCCGGCGGCTGCCACGGATTGGGCGGTCCTGCGAGGTTGCCGCGATCGACGACGTCGAGGTCATGGGACACGAGCACCGGGCCGATGTTCGCGACGCGCAGCGCCTCGGGTCCCATGCTCGAGCCTCGGCTGCCGGCGCCGATGTCGGTCGGCGCGCCGATGAGGCTGACCAGTCGGTTCATCGCGTCACCATGCTTCAGATGTCGATCGCGAGCTCGCCGGTCGTCGTGTCGGGCAGGTCGTAGCCGTACTCGCCCGCGAGCCAGGCCCAAGCTTCCTCCGCGGTCTCGACGAAGTGGAAGAGGTTGACGTCGCCCGCCGAGATCATTCCCGTCTCGATCAGCAGGTCGAAGTTGATCAGCCGGCTCCAGAAGTCACGGCCGAAAAGAAGCACGGGGCGCATCTTCGACTTGCCTGTCTGCACGAGCGTCAGCACCTCGAACAGCTCGTCGAGCGTGCCGAAGCCGCCGGGGAAGCACACCAGCGCAACGGCGCGCATCAGGAAGTGCATCTTGCGCAGCGCGAAGTAGTGGAACTGGAAGCAGAGCTCGGGCGTGATGTAGCGGTTGGGCACCTGCTCGTGCGAGAGCACGATGTTGAGGCCGATGCTCTTGCCGCCGACCTCGAACGCGCCGCGGTTGCCGGCTTCCATGATCCCGGGACCGCCGCCGGTGACGACGTAGATCGGCTTTTCGAGCGAGGCCGAGCGCGTGGTGACGATCGCGGCGAACTTGCGTGCCTCGTCGTAGTAGCGCGACATCGAGACGCGCATCGACGCGACCTTGATCGCCGCGGCGTCGCCGCCCTGCTGTGCCGTCGCGAGCTCGCGCTGGGCGGCCTCGGGCGCGAGGATGCGCGCGCTGCCGAACAGCACGATGGTCGTCTCGACGCCTTGCTCGTCCTGCACCAGCTCGGGCTTGAGCAGCTCGAGCTGCAGGCGGATCGGCCGCAACTCCTCGCGCAGCAGGAAGTCGGTGTCGGTGAAGGCGAGACGGTACGCGCTCTCCGGGCCCTCGTAGCGGGCCTGCGGGCTGACGAGCTCTTTCTCGGCGTCTTCCTGCGCGCTCGGGAAGATACGGGCCGGTGCGGGGTTGGGTTTGTCCATCGGCGTCGAGCGTAGCAGGCGCGCGGGCCGGGTCGGCGATCAGGGCGACTCCGCGGGAACGCCTCACGCCGCTGAACGAGAGCGCCTGACGGGGCCGCACACCGGGCACGCCGGCTCGCGGTCGACGCGCATCTCGGTCCACTCCATCGAACGCGCGTCGAGCATTTGCAGCCGGCCGACGAGCGGCGTGCCGATGCCGACGAGGATCTTGAGCGCCTCGGCCGCCTGCATGCTGCCGACGATGCCGACGAGCGGCGCGAACACGCCCATCGTCGCGCAGGCGATGTCCTCGACCGCCGCATCGGCGGGAAAGGCGCAGGCATAGCAGGGCGACGTCGTGGAGCGCGTGTCGTAGACCGAGAGCTGGCCGTCGAAACCGATCGCCGCGCCGGCGACGAGCGGCTTCGCATGGGCGACGCATGCCGCGTTGACTGCGTGACGGGTCGCGTAGTTGTCGGTGCAGTCGATGACGACGTCGGCGTCGGCGACGAGCGCATCGAGACGCGTCGCGTCGGCGCGCTCGTCGAGCGGGACCACCTCGACCGTCGGATTGATCGCACCGATCGCGAGCGCCGCCGAGGCGGCCTTCGGCGCGCCGATGCGCGCGACGACGTGGGCGATCTGTCGCTGCAGGTTCGTGAGGTCGACGCGGTCTCCGTCGACGATCGTGATCCGGCCGACGCCGGCCGTGCCGAGATAGAGCGCGACCGGCGAGCCGAGCCCTCCGGCGCCGACGATCAGGGCGTGCGACGCGAGCAGGCGGCGCTGGCCGTCGATGCCGATGTCGTCGAGCAGGAGATGACGCGAGTAGCGGAGAAGGTCGTCGTCGTTCATTGTCTGAGCGAAGCCGGAATGAAAACGCCCGTGGCAGGCACGGGCGTTTCGGATCCAGGACGCGTCGACTCAGTTGGTGTCCGCCTCGGCCTTGCGCTCGACCGCGGTCTTGCTGACCATCACGGTCCTGCCCTTCAGCCGGTTCAAGGCCTGGGAGAGCTGGAAGTCTTCGGCGCTGCCGAACTCCGGCGGCGGCTTGGGCACTTGCGCCTTCGCCTGCTCGGCCTCGAACTTCTTGCGCGCTTCCTCGCGCGCCTTCTCGCGCGCGTCGTCCTTGACCTCGGCGCCCTGGCCGCTCTGGAGATGCTTCTCGAGGTCGGCCTCGCGCGTGCGCAGCGCCGCGAAGAGGTTGCCTTCGGCGGTCTCGTCGAGCATCACGTCGGGAACGATGCCCTTGGCCTGGATCGACGCGCCGCTCGGCGTGTAGTAGCGCGCCGTCGTGATCTTGAGCGCCGTGTCGGGCGAGAGCTGGCGCACGGTCTGCACCGAGCCCTTGCCGAAGGTCTGCGCGCCCATGATCGTGCCGCGGTGGTAGTCCTGCAGCGCGCCGGCGACGATCTCGCTCGCCGAGGCCGAGCCTTCGTTGACGAGGACGATGAGCGGCACCTTCTTCAGCGCTTCGGGGAGGCGACGCAGCGG
>JAYTHL010000260.1:0-4928 GCA_043732605.1 Rhizobacter sp.
CCGTTGCTTGCGCCAACGCGCGACCGGCGCTGGTAGGAGATATGCCATGAACGAAGCTTCACGCCTTCTGGACGGCGACCTGACAGCGGCGGAACTGACCACGCTGCTCGCGCGCTTGAAGCACGACCCAGCCTTGCGCGACGAAGTTTCGGTGCAGCAGCTGTACCGCGACGGCCTGGCCGGCCTGCGCACGCCGGACGATGGGTACTCGTTGCGCATACTCGCGAGGCTGCGCCGAGCTCAGATGGGCGGGAAATGACCATGATCTCCCGCAGTCGATGGCGGGTTCCTGCGTAGCTCCGTGGCTCCTGCTTGGGACGGAGTCCTTCAACGTCGAGCTGCTCGCCGACTGTGCGACGACGGCGCCCCTGCCGGACGATCAGGGGCACCCGCAAATGGCCGGGTTCGGGTGTGACTAACCGGTCAGCGATCTGAAATTCATGTCCTTGGCGCAATCATCCCGAAACACGCGATCGCCCCGGCAGCCAGGCGGCCGTGGTTTGCTGCGCCGCTGCCGTCCCTCCTGCAAGACCGAGGACGGCCAGTCTGACCCAAGCGATCACGTACCCAATGATCAGCGCCGCAATTCGACCTTTGGCCATTCCTCCAAGGCACTGGTCGCGGAATGGAGTTCTGACCGGATTGAACGCGTAGCCGGGGATGCGCGACATCGTCAGCAGGCGGATCGCGCCAGCCGCTAGCCGCCGGCAGCCCGGCGCCGCGAAGTTGCCGCTCGACGTGGCCTCGCAGGCCGTTGCCGTCGCCGTAGTCGCGCTCGCGCAGACTGAACAAGTTGAAGCGGTTCAGCGAAAACAGGCGCAGTTGTTGGGCTAGCTGACGGAATCTCATCGAGATCGGGGAGCAACGAGAACATGCGGTACCGCAGGCGGTGCCGCGCCGGCCGCAAACGCTGGCGCATGACCGACCCGACGTAGAGCGCGGAGTCGGCGTTCATTCGCTCGACCCGACGCTCATGACGCTCGCGCAAACGGTGCTTGCAAGCGGATGCGCGACGACTTGTTCGCTGCCAACGACGGCCGGCCGTACGCCATGGAGCGCCTCGACGACGTCGAGCCTGCCCGCAAGGCCTCTTCAAGGAAGCTGGCGTGGAAGTACGAGCTGCAGAACCGCTGCAGTCCAGAGGCGGTTCTGCGTGCGCAGAGGCCCGGCGTCGAAGCTCGGATGCTTATGGAAGTCGGTGTAAAAGCCGGATGGACGTCGCGCGGCAAGTCATCTTCAAGGCGCCGGACCGCACCGGCGCGCCACTGCTGACCGTGGTGGCGCCGCTTCGCGATTTCGATGCCGTCGGCGGGGCGCTGCTCGAGTCGCTCGAGCCGGCGCTGCTGGCGCCCGAGTCTCTGGCCCTGTCGCTGGCACGCATCGATGCTGCGCGTGGGCCCGAATCGAGGCATTCGACCTATCCTGCGCTTGGCACGGGTCTGAAGGTCCGCCTGCCTCATGGCGTGGCTTGGCCGCGCAGCATGCGCGGCTGCACGGCGACCGCGTGGCGCTGGCTCGGGCCGGGGATGAGATGGAGCCGCGTCACGCTCGCCGACGACCGTGCGGCCAACGTGTTCCTGCTGCGCATCGCCGCGGGCAAAAGCCTGCCGACGCACACTCACTGGGGCTGCGAGCTCACGCAGGTCCTATACGGCGCCTTCCACGACGGGCGCGAGCGATTCGCAGCCGGCGACTTCGACGATGCGGACGGCAGCGTGCATCACGAGCCCGTCGTCGAACTGAGCGACGAATGCATCTGCGTGGCGTCGGTGGAAGGCCGGGTCGCGTTCGACGGCCGCATTGCAAGGATGCTCGGCTCGCTGATCGGCATGTAGCGCGGGGCGGCGCAGGAGCTCGTTCGTGGCTTGTTTCGCGAGCTGGCGACGTCTCAGTCGGCCAGCCAGAGGGCGATGCGGCACCCCGTCGCGGCCGCCACCGCGGTGGCGAAGGTCCCCCAGCACAGATCTGCCGCGGTCACTCGCCACGGCCAGTCGCGCAGCGTCGCCTGATTCGTAAGGTCGTAGGTCGCGTAGGCGACCAGGCCGAGAAGCGCGCCGAAGCCGAGCGCGGTCGTCCAGCGCCGGCTCTCCAGGCCGGGGACGACGGCGAAGGCGAGCACACCGACGAGATACACGACGTAGAACATGACCGCAGGAACCGGCTCGAAGCGGTCAAGCATCAGGTGGGCGAGCGCCGGCCTGTACAGGCGGTCGGCCATCGTCGTCAGCCAAATAGCGTCGAGCGCAAGGAAGACGACCGCCGTGACGGGGGCGGCGATCAAGAGCGGCTTCACGTTCACGGCGAGCTTCCGTTCGCAGCGTCGGTGGCTTGCGGCATGCGTCGCAGCCGGCGCGCGTCGTAGCCCTGCGCGGCGACGAACGCCGTCAGCCGGGCGAGATCCGCCTCGGCGATTCGCGGCGTTCGCGCCATGATCCAGACGTAGTCGCGCTTCTCGCGCGTGACGACGACCTGGCCGTAGTCGCCGGCGAGGTAGGAGACGCGGTAGTCGGCCCGGAAAGGCCACACGTACTGCTGTCCCCAGACTGAGTTGCCGCTGCCCGCGACGACGAAGCCGCGCGATCGATAGTGCTTGCGCGCACCGTCGAAGGCGCCGTCGTTGAACGAGAAGGTCGTTGCGACGGTGCCGTCGGCGTCGAGCCGATAGCTGTCCATCGGGTTGTAGGCGTTGCGTTCGAAGAAGGTGGGTATCGCCGCGATCACGTACCAGTCGCCCATGAAGCGCACCAGATCGACCTCAGGCACGAGCGCCAGCGGCGCGCTGACGCTCCGCGGTGCCGTGGCGCAGGAGGCGAGCACGGCGACTGCTGCGAACGTGGCGAGCACGGCAGGGAATTTTCTCGGCATGTTCGATCTTTCTCTCGTTGCTGAAGTTTCGCTCTTCGTTGCTGACGCTAGCGGGGTGCTCGTGGCAGCCCGGGGAAGAAGGCTGGCGTTCGCGCAATGTAGTCGCGGTAGGCAGGCCGCCGCTCACCCATGTCCTTCTCGAGCAGCGTCACGCCCGACACCCGGAGCAGCAGGACCGTCATCAGGAGCGGCGACAGCAAGCTCCATGTGCCGGCGGAGCCGGCCGCAGAGACGGCGACGAGACCGAGCCCCCACCACACGCAGGCTTCGCCGAAGTAGTCGGGGTGGCGCGTGTAGCACCAGAGGCCACGGTCCATCACCTGCCGGCGCTGCGCCGGGTCGGCCTTGAAGCGCGCCTCTGCGTATCGCTGATCGCCTCGAAGGCGATGCCGCCAGCCGCGATCGAGGCACCGAGCCGAAGAATTCCGCCGGCAGCTCGTAGTGCTGCTCATTCGCCTTCTCCGGCAGCGGCGCGATCGGCGCGTGGCGCATCGCGCCGATGAATTCTTCGGCGAGCGCGGCAGCCGCGGCCGCATCGCCTTCTCGCAGCTCGGCCAGCCGGCCCTCGACCAGGCGGTGAGTGCCGAGCCGGACAACCCGGTCGGGGACTCGGCCCTGTTCGGAGCCATGCTCCTACCCCTGGTACGAGGGCGGCTGCGCTTTGGATCATGGCCCTCGTCCTCACCAACTTTGATGTGTGAAATACCCGGTAGTCGAACCAAGTGTGAACCAAGTTCAGCGGAACAAGAACGATCAGGCTATGTGGCAGGAAACGCTGTGAAGCCGGTGAGGCTACCGCCTGGAAGAGCGTCAGCGCCTGTCGTCGAGGCGCCGTTCGGCATCCGATCCGCTCCGCTCGACGTAACTGTCGACGATGGTGAATCCGATCTCCGCGAAACGCGTTCCAGCAGCCCGGGCGGCGAGATCATCGATGAACGTTGCGCCTATCGGACAATCGTTCGCATCGGCTGTCGACAATCGTCCGACACGCCCCCTGCAGTTGCTCAACTTCGTCGTTTTCCAGGCAGCCTGGTTCGCAGCGATTCTCGGCGCAGCTCACCGAGTTCCGTTATGGGGGGCGGCCGCCGTCGTCGCCGCCATCGGCTGGCACCTCAGCGTATCGGCCCGGCCGATACAGGAGTTCAAGCTGGTCGTCATCGTTTGCCTGATCGGCTTTGCGATCGAGAGTCTCGCAGCGGTGCAAGGCCACGTCGTCTACGCCTCGGGGCAGCCGGTGGCGTATCTCGCGCCCTACTGGATGGTGGCGCTCTGGGGCCTCTTGGCGATTGCGCTGAACGTGACGATGCGCTGGCTTAAAACGCGACTCTGGCTTGCCTCGATCCTCGGTGCTGTCGCCGGTCCGGCTTCCTTTGTCTCAGGCGTGAGGCTCGGTGGCGCCCACTTCAATCATGCCGTGCCGGCGCTGGTCACGATGGCCTGCACTTGGGCCGTCCTGATGCCGACCCTGGTCTGGCTGTCCAATCGATTCGACGGCGTCGTCGTGTCCGAGCGCTCGGCCGTCGACCCGATAGGCGACTGACCGTGGTTTCGCTCGAGGACACAAGTCGCTCGACGATCACCCGCCCGCAGCACCGGGCGGGTGACTCGCACCGGGCCTACTTGGGCATCAGCACCGTGTCGATGACGTGAATCACGCCGTTGTCGGCAACGATGTCGGCCGTGGTGACCTTCGCAGCGTCGACGGTGACGCCGCCGTTCGTCTTGGCGATCGTCAGCTCGCTGCCCTGTACCGTCTTGACCATGCCCGGCTTGATGTCCTTCGACAGGATCTTGCCCGGAACGACGTGGTAGGTCAGCACCGCGACGAGCTTGCCCTTGTCCTTGAGCAGCGCGTCGAGATCCGCCTTGGGGATCTTGGCAAACGCCTCGTCCGTCGGCGCGAAGACGGTGAACGGGCCCTTGCCCTTCAATGTCTCCACGAGACCGGCCGCTTTCAGCGCGGTGACGAGCGTGGTGAAGTTGCCTGCGCCGACGGCGGTGTCGACAATGTCTTTCGCCTGGGCGGCAATGGAAGCCAGCGCGATCGCGCCGGCGATAAGTAG
>JAYTHL010000261.1:0-4899 GCA_043732605.1 Rhizobacter sp.
GCGAGGAACCGGACGACGCGGTCGCGCGAGTCGCGCCAGGCGACGGGATTGCCGCCGACGTGCACGCCCTGGCCCGGATTGACGCCGTTGGGAACGTCCTTGCGCAGGCGCACCGGCGCGTCGGAGTCGAAGCCGTGCCAGGCGCCGGCGTAGCTGACGATCTCCGGATGCGGCTCGGCGGCGGCGCGAACCAGCGCCATGCACTGCGACGCCGGCGTCCAGTCGTCCGACTGGCCGACCAGCATCAGGAGCGGACCGGACGGCTGGTAGCCGCGCTTCAGGTCGGCCTCGCAGCCGGGATAGAAGGCGATCGCGAAGGCTGGGCGCGTCGTCGCGATCGCGACGTCGGGGTGACGCAGGTTGGTCGCCGCGAGCACCGTGCTGCCGCCGTTCGACCAGCCGATCAGGCCGATCCGCTTCGGATCGACGTCGCGGCGCTCGGCCAGGTACGCGATCGCGCCGAGCGCGTCGAGGCGGCGGTTGGCCTGCGTGACGCGGCGCTTGCCGATGCGCTGCGTGCAGAGCTCCTTCTCGTAGCGCGCGGTGAGCGAATCGACGACCAGCACGTGCAGGCCGAGGCCGTTGAAGAGCGTCGCGTAGTCGCGCATGCGCTGGGCCAGCGCGCCGCGCTTGTCATAGGCGCCGCCGCAACCATGGAACATGGCGATCGCCGGCGCCGGCGCGGATGCGCCCGGCACCGCGAAGAACAGGCCGGTCAGGACGACCGGCGCGTTGCCGGCGCCGTCGAGGCTCGGGAAGGAGACGCGCTCCTCGGCCGACGCGACCGCGGCCAGCGCCAGCGCAACGATCGCGAACGCGATCCTCCACAACGTGGTCATGGCGTCGTCACAGGTCCGATCGCCGGCGGATTCGGATGGACGCGCGCCATCGCGAACGCGTCGACGTACTGGCCGTCGCGCATCGCGTAGCCGCGATGGCGCCCTTCCATCTCGAAGCCGAGCTTGCGGTAGAGCGCGATCGCGGCGGCGTTGTCGACGTAGACGGTGAGCTCGAGGCGCTGCGTTCCCATCCAGCGGTCGGCGTAGTCGCACATCGCCTGCATCAGCGCCGTGCCGACACCCTGCCCCTGCGCTGCGGGCAGCACCGAGATGCCGAGCGTCATCACGTGGCGACGGCGCTGCGCGACGCCGGCCGGGTGCAGACCGGAGGAGCCGACGACCTTGCCGTCCATCTCGGCCACGAGCAGGAGGTCGACCTTGCCCGGCGCGAGGAACTCGGTGAGCCGCGTCCGGTGTCCTTCGACGCTGGCGTACGGCATCTGCATCAGGCCTCCGTAGACGGCAGGGTCGTCCATGATGGCGGCGATGGCCGCGGCGTCTTCGACGCGCGCGCGTCGGACCGTGATCGTCACGCTGCGTCTCCTTTGCGCAGCTTGCGGTAGTGCAGGAAGACCTCGTCGCCTTCGACCTCGCTCGCGACGAGCGTCAGGCGGCGCACGTCGGCGCGGTCGAATCCGGCGCCGTCGACCAGGCTGGGCGCATCGCCGCCGACCACGATCGGGCAGAGCGTGACGTGCATCTCGTCGACAGCGTCGGCGGCGAGGAACTGGAACAGCAGGTCGCCGCCGGCCTCGATCAGCAGCCGCTCGATGCCGCGCGCGGCCAAGCGCTCGACGATCCACGCGACCGGCGGATTGCCGTCGCCGGTCCAGGCCTCGACTTCAGCGGGAAAGCCGTCCGGCACCGACGCGGCCCGGGTGACGAAGAGCGGCCGGATCGCGCGCTCGCCGAGATAGTCCGGCGACAGCGGCACGTCGAGCTTGCCGGTGACGACGACGTTCCAGAGCGGCGACTTCATCGCGACGCGATCGCCTGCGTCGGGCAGCGACGGGTGCGGCCAGTTGCGGAACGTCGCGCCGCCGACCAGCACCGCATCGGCCCCGGCGCGCAGCCGGCTCATGCGCGCGTGGTCGCGGGCGCTGCCGAAAAAGGTGAAGCGCCGCTCACGCGTGTTGATGCGGCCGTCGAGCGAGACCGCCGTGTTGGTGACGACCTTCAAACCTCGTCCACCGAACCTAACGGCCGCGGGTGATCTGCACGCCGGCCCATTCGAGGCCTTGCACCGGCGGGCGCTTGCGCACGCTCAGCGTCACGTGGTCGACGAGCGGGTTCTTCAGCACCACAGCTGCGAGCGTTTCGGCGACGCTCTCGATGAGCAGGAACTCGCGACCCTGGACAGCGTCGATGAGCTCGTAGGCGAGGCGATAGTCGACGGTGCGCTCGAGATCGTCGGCGACGCCGGCATCGCGCAGCGAGGGACAGTAGAGCTTCAGCTCGACCCGCAGCGACTGCGGCGTCGCCCGCTCGGGGTCGCTGCAGCCGACGCGACACGGCACCTCGAGGCCTTCGAGAAAGAGCATGTCCATCACGCGCGCTCCTCGACCCAGCCCGCGACAGATGCGA
Source organism: Rhizobacter sp. (assembly GCA_043732605.1). Lineage (GTDB taxonomy): Bacteria > Pseudomonadota > Gammaproteobacteria > Burkholderiales > Burkholderiaceae_C > Schlegelella_A. The sequence goes on from JAYTHL010000261.1 coordinate 2,424, forward strand.
GCGCCTCGGCCAGATGCGACGGATCGGTGCCGCCGGCCATCGCCATGTCGGCCTTGCCGCCGCCCTTGCCACCGACCTGCTGGGCGACGAAGTTGACGAGCTCGCCGGCCTTGACGCGGCCGACGCTGTCGGCGGTGACGCCGGCGGCGATCTGGACCTTCGCGCCGTCGACCGCGGCGAGGACGACGACGGCCGTCTTCAGCTTGTCCTTGAGCTTGTCGAGCGTGTCGCGCAGCGACTTCGCGTCGGCGCCGTCGAGCCGCGCCGCGAGCACCTTCAGGCCCTTGATGTCGATCGCCTGCGCGGCGAGGTCGCCGCCCTGTGCCGACGCGAGCCGGCCCTTGAGCGCGGCGAGCTCCTTCTCGAGCGTGCGCGTGTGCTCGAGCACCTGCGCGAGCCGCGCCGGCACTTCCGCGGGGGCCGAGCGCAGCGCGCCCGCGAGGCGGTGCACCGTGCCTTCGAGCGACTGCAGGTAGGCGAGCGCGTTGACTCCGGTGACCGCCTCGACGCGGCGGATGCCGGCGGCGACGCCGCTCTCGGAGACGATCTTGAACAGGCCGATGTCGCCGGTGCGCTCGACGTGCGTGCCACCGCAGAGCTCGCGACTCGAGCCGATGTCGAGCACCGGTACCTCGTCGCCGTACTTCTCGCCGAACAGCATCATCGCGCCGAGCTTGTGCGCATCGTCGATCGGCATGACGCGCGCCTTCGTCTCGAGGTTGGCCAGGATTTCGGCGTTGACGATGTTCTCGACGCGGCGGATCTGCTCGTCGGTGAGCGGTGCGTTGTGGGCGAAGTCGAAGCGCGTCTTGTCGGCGTCGACGAGCGAGCCCTTCTGCTGGACGTGCTCGCCGAGCACCTCGCGCAGCGCCTTGTGCATCAGGTGGGTCGCGCTGTGATTGCGCACGGTGCGAGCGCGCATTTCGATGTCGATTCGTGCATTCAAGAAATCTCCTACTTGAATCTCGCCTTCAACAACTCGACCTTCGTGTCCAAACACGGCCGCCTGAATCCGCACCGTGTCCTCGACCAAGAAACGCGAGGTTGCGTTCCGAAGCTCGCCGGTGTCTCCGACTTGGCCGCCGGACTCGGCATAGAACGGCGTGTGATCTAGGACGATCACCGCGTCGTCGCCCGCCTTGGCCGAAGGCTCGGCTGTCCCGTTCACATAAATGCCGAATACCTGAGACTTCTCGAACTCACTGACGCTGTAGCCATGAAAGGTGGTTTGGCGGCCGGCGTAGCTGAGCCCTTGAGCGACCTTGAACTTTCCAGCCGCGCGCGCTTGGTCCCGTTGACGTGCCATCGCCTGCTCGAAGCCGGCCGTGTCGACGGCGACGTCGCGCTCGCGGCAGACGTCGGCGGTGAGGTCGAGCGGAAAGCCGTAGGTGTCGTGCAGCTTGAAGGCGACGTCGCCGCCGAGCGTGCGCATGCCCTGCGCGGGCAGCGCGGCGATCGCGCCTTCGAGGATCTCCATGCCGTTTGCGATGGTCTGGAAGAAGCGCTCCTCTTCCTGGCGCAGCACGTCGGTCGCGCGCTGGCCGCCCGAGCGCAGCTCGGGATACGCGTCGCCCATCACGGCGGCGAGGTCGGCGACGAGCTTGTGGAAGAAGGGCTTTCTCGCGCCGAGCTTGTAGCCGTGGCGGATCGCCCGGCGCGTGATCCGGCGCAGCACGTAGCCGCGGCCTTCGTTGCCGGGAATGACGCCGTCGACGACGGTGAACGCGCAGGCGCGGATGTGGTCGGCGATGACCTTGAGCGACGGCGAGTCCTTGTCGCACCCGGCGCCGGAGGCGTCGGCTCCTTTTCCTCGCGCGCCTGCCGCGTCGACGACGCGCTTGGCCGCCGCGAGCAGCGTCACGAACAGGTCGATCTCGTAGTTCGAGTGCACGTGCTGCAGCACTGCCGTGAGCCGCTCGAGACCCAAGCCGGTGTCGACGCTCGGCTTCGGAAGCTTGTGCATCACGCCCGCGTCGTCGCGGTTGAACTGCATGAAGACGTTGTTCCAGATCTCGATGTAGCGGTCACCGTCCTCCTCGGGTGACCCCGGCGGGCCGCCGGGGATCTCGGGCCCGTGGTCGTAGAAGATCTCGGTGCAGGGGCCGCAGGGCCCCGTTTCGCCCATCATCCAGAAATTGTCGCTGGCGTAGCGTGCGCCTTTGTTGTCGCCGATGCGCACGATGCGCTCGGCCGGCACGCCGATGCGCTGGTGCCAGAGATCGTAGGCCTCGTCGTCGTCGGCATAGACCGTCACCCAGAGCTTGTCGGCGGGCAGCTTGAAGTGCAGCGTCAACAGCTCCCAGGCGTAGTCGATCGCATCCTGCTTGAAGTAGTCACCGAAGCTGAAGTTGCCCAGCATCTCGAAGAAGGTGTGGTGGCGCGCGGTGTAGCCCACGTTGTCCAGGTCGTTGTGCTTGCCGCCGGCGCGGATGCACTTCTGGCTGCTGGTGGCGCGGCTGTAGGGCCGCTTGGCTAA
>JAYTHL010000262.1:0-4896 GCA_043732605.1 Rhizobacter sp.
GGCGTGAGCACGACCTCGCCGTCGGCGAAGTCGCGTGTCGTGCCGCCGGCAGCGCGAAAGCTGCCGCCGCTCCACAACGTGCTGCCGTCGGCGCGACGCAGGCGGAACGCGGTGAGCGCGGCGCCGTCGTCGAGGTTCATGCCGATCCAGTCCCAGCCGACGGCCTCGCGGTCGAGGAAGGCATCGCTCCATTCGTGGTCGAGCCAGGCGCGGCCGGTGACGGCGACCGGGCGGCCGTCGATCGCGAGCATGCCGGAGACGTCGAGCTGCGGCTCGCTGTAGTAGCGGCTCGTCTGCTCGATGCGCGGCCCCTTGCGCGACCAGCCGCCAGCGCCCTGGAGCAGGATTGGCTGGGTCGCGACGAGGCCGAGGTTGAATGCGAACGCGCCGACGTCGCTCGCGGCACGTGCGGCATAGCGGCTGCGGCCGTCGACTTCGCGCCGGTCGAGAGTCCAGTCGCGCACCTTGAGCGCGGTCGCGCCGACCGAGGCTTCGGCGATGCCGAAGCCGCTGCGCGCAATGCGCTGGTCGTGGCGCAGGCGTCGCTGCTCGAGATCGCTCACGGCGGCGTGCGCGAAGACCAGCTCGCGCGCCGCGAAGCGGCTCGACGACGCGGCGATGCCGGTCGCGGCGCGAAAGAACGTGATCTGGAAGCCCCAGGTGCGCGCCGCCGCCTCGAGCGCGCCGGTGACGTACCACCATTCGATGCGCGTGTCGGGATGCGCGCCGAACGCGTCGGGGAAGCGGATCGGTGCGCGGTCCGGCACGGCCGCGTCGGCTGTTGCGGCAACCGCGCGGCCCTCGCTCGCAAGTCGCCCGGCGATCATGGCGAGGACGAACGCGCGGCGTGACTGCATGCGGCGAGGATGGCACGTCGCCGTGCGACGTTCGGCGCCATCGGAATATTCCCTTCGCGTCGTGGTCCGTTCACGCGGGCAACGCCCGCTTGAAGCGTCGTCGTCTTTGCACTAGGCTGCCTCGGTCGCGGCGGTCGCCCGCACGCGGACGCTTTCGCACTCTTCTCGAACAAGGATCACGCCATGAACCGCTTCACTTTTCGCGCCGCACTCCTGGCCACGGCGACGGCCGGACTCCTCGGCGCCTGCGCGACCGGGATGATGAGCGGCAAGTCGATGCCCTTCTTCGTCTCGAGCACAGGCTCGGGCAAGGGCGCCGACCTCGGCGGCCTCGCCGGCGCCGATCGCCTGTGCACCTCGCTCGCCACCGCTGCCGGCATCGGCAACCACACGTGGCGCGCCTACCTGAGCACGCAGCCGAGCGTCGGCACGCCGGCCGTGAACGCGCGCGACCGCATCGGCACCGGCCCGTGGGCCAACGTCAAGGGCACCGTCATCGCCAAGGACGTCACCGAGCTGCACGCCGCCAACAACCTCACCAAGCAGACCGCGCTCACCGAGAAGGGCGACGTCGTCAACGGCCGCGGCGACACGCCGAACATGCACGACATCCTCACCGGCTCGCAGCCCGACGGCACCGGCATCGCCGGCGCGGTCGACTCGACCTGCGGCAACTGGACCAAGAGCGGCGAGGGCGCGGCGATGCTCGGCCACAGCGACCGCACCGGTCTCGACGAAACGGCACCGGCCAAGTCGTGGAACTCGTCGCACCAGTCACGCGGCTGCAGCTACGACGCGCTCAAGGCGACCGGCGGCGACGCGCGCATCTATTGCTTCGCGGCGAACTGACCGGAGCGACGTGATGCCGGTCTTCAGCAGCTTGAGCATCGCGCACGACGCGGCCAACCGTCGCATCGCGCGGCTGCGCCTGGCGCGGCCCGAGCGCCTCAACGCGATCGACACGCACATGCCGGGCGAGATCCGCGCGGCGGTCGAATGGGCCGAGGCCGACGACGAGGTCCACGTGATCGTCGTCGAGGGCGAGGGCCGCGCGTTCTGCGCCGGCTACGACCTGGTCGTGCTCGCCGAGGAGTCGCCGCGCGGCGGCCCGGTCGACAACCCACTGCAGCAGGAAAGGCTGCCGTGGGACTCGATGGTCGACTACGCCGTCATGAAGCGCCACACCGAAGACTTCATGGCGCTCTGGCGTTCGAGGAAGCCCACGATCGCGAAGGTGCACGGCTACGCCGTCGCCGGCGGCAGCGACATTGCCCTCTGCTGCGACCTGCTCGTGATGGCCGACGACGCGAAGATCGGCTACATGCCGACGCGCGTCTGGGGCTGCCCGACGACGGCGATGTGGACCTTCCGTCTCGGCGCCGCGCGCGCCAAGCAGATGATGTTCACCGGCGACCTCATCACGGGCAGGCAGGCGGCCGACTGGGGCCTCGCGAACATCGCCGTGCCCGCTTGCGAGCTCGATGCGGCGACGAACAAGCTCGCCGAGCGCATCGCCGGCGTGCCGAGCTCGCACCTCGCGATGCACAAGCTCGTCGTCAACCAGGTGATGCTGACCGCTGGCCTCGAGCAGGCGCAGACGCTCGCCACGGTGTTCGACGGCGTGACGCGTCACAACCCCGAAGGTCTGTGGTTCCGGCGCCAGGCGCAGGTCGACGGCTTCAAGGCGGCGGTCGAGTGGCGCGACAGCGGCCGGCCGATCCCCGAGGGCGACGAGGCGAGGGCGCTGATCGCCGAGCTCGAGAAGCGTCTGGCCGAGCTCAAGACGACAGATTGACGGCGACGGCTCCCGCCTGAACGGGTCCGGGCATCCCGCAATGTCACCCCCCGGTCACCCCCGGGCGCTTGTCGACAGTCTCGCGCGCTCCTAGTCTGACCCCATCGCTCAGAGCGTGGACGGTCATGACATTCATTCCCAGAGTTCTTTCGATGGTCGTCGTCGGCCTGCCGTTGACATTGATCGCGGCCGATGGACCACCGCCGCCTTCCCCGGTGACCGCGGCGGCCCTGGCCGCCCCGAACTACAGCGTGGAGCAACGGGTCGCGACGACGCGCGCGCGTCAGACCGAGGCTCACCCGCTGTGGAAGAACCTGTCCCTCACCGCCCAGGCCGAGCGGCTGATGATGTTCGGTCGACGGATGCTGATCGCGGCCACCGCAGCCGATCCCGCTCCGGCGCCGCCGGCGAGCTTCCAGGGCAACCTGACCCTGATCGACGGACCGTCCGGCGACGCCATCGAGCTGCAGCGACAGGCCGACTGCTCGCTGTCGTCGAGCTACGGGAGCTACTCGCTCAGCCTGACCAGCCCGAGCATCCAGGTCCTGTCGACGACGGCCCGATACGAGAACGTGCTCCACGCCGCCGCCGGACTCACCACCCAGGCAGGCGCGTTCGCGCGCGGCTGCGCCGAGCCGACCCTGGGCATCGGATCGCGACGCGGCTTCTACCTCGGCAGGACGTCGCAGAACCTCTACATGTTCGCGTTCTCCGGCTACTCTTACGTGGCGGGCAGCAACGCCCTGTACTACAGCACCGTCGACGCGGCGACGCAGAAGCTGAAGACGTACAACACCGACGTCTCGTTGCCGAACATCGACGGCATGGCGGCGGGCGACCTCGACGGCGACGGCTTGGCCGACATCGTCGGCCTCGACCGGAGCTCCGGCGCGGTCTCGGTCTGGCTCGCGCACCCCGATGGCAGCCTGGGCGCGCCGCACCGTTACGCGACGGCGGGCTCGGCCACCCGGGCCGCCGTACTGGCCGACTTCGACGGCGACGGCAAGGTCGATCTGGTGGCGGCGACGAGTGCGACGGTCGCAACCGGCACGCAGGAAGCGATTGCCTTCCTGCGTGGCCGGGGCGACGGCACGTTCGATGCGGCGCAGGTGTTCAACGTCACCACGCCCACGATCGGCTCCAGCCAGCTGCTGGTCAACCTCGTCGCGGTGGATCTGCGCGGCACGGGGCGGCTCGACATCGTCGGGTCGAACGGCCTCGTGCTGCTGAACAACGGCGGCGGCAGCTTCACGCAGGCCGGCTGGGCGTTTCCCGCGCAGTCGGCCACGTCGAACTGGGCACCGACGCTGGCGACGGGTGACTTCAACGAGGACGGCAAGCGCGACATCGCGGTGAACAACGGCGCCTCGATCACGATCTGGCTGGGTCGGGGCGACGGCACATTCGACCTCGGCAAAACCTACGCTTCCAACGACAGCGTCGGCTACCTCACCGCGAGCGACATCGACGGCGACGGCCACACCGATCTCTACGTCGGCCTGGCCAACGGCGGCTTCTTCGGCGGCGACCAGTTCGGCGTCAACCATGGCTACGTGCTGATGGGTCGCGGCGACGGCAGTTTCGCGGGCGCGCCAGTGGTGCCGTTCGTCTACACCGGCCACAACCTGGTCGACCTCAACGGCGATGGCAAGCTCGACGGCATCGGCGTCAACAGCGACCTGTCGATCACGAGCTATCTCGGTGACGGCCAGGGCGGCTTCACGGCGCACGCCACGCTGGCGACGACACCGCTCAGACTGGGAACGGAAACCTTCGTCCTGCCCAACATCGATTCCTTCGATCTTGCCGACATCGACGGCGACGGCAAGCTCGACCTCGTCTTCGTGGCACGCAACTTCGTCGCCCGCAACAGCCTGTCGGACTTCAACTCTCCGGGGATCCTGTTCGCGCGCGGCGACGGCCAGGGCGGCTTCGCGACTCCGACGTTCCTGCCGGCGCCGAGCTTCGTCCCTGCGGGCGACTTCGACTACAACGTGACCCTGACGAACATCCGTCTGGCCGACGTCAACCACGACGGCAAGGCCGACCTTGTGTACGCCTACGCCAGCACCGCCTACAACACCAGGATCCGCACCGTCGGCACTGCCGTGCAGCTCGGCAACGGCGACGGCACCTTCCAGCCGCCGAAGCTGCTGCCCTTCTACTCGCGCACGGACAACGGCAACGGCTTCGATCTGAGCTCGGAAGTCCAGCAGTTCGTCGACCTCAACGGCGACGGCAAGC
>JAYTHL010000263.1:0-4895 GCA_043732605.1 Rhizobacter sp.
AGGGGCGCTTGCTGTTCGATCCCGAGAGCCTGCCCGTTCTCGGCATCGACGATCACCTGCCCGCGGTCGCGCCGCAGACGTTCGCCCCGGTCGCGATGCGGCAGCGCTTCGCCGCGCCGCCGTCGTGGCAGCCCGAGATCCACGCCGAGCGCCGCTTCGTCGAGCGCGAGCCGGCGCATGCCTCGGTGCTCGTGCCGCTCGTCCTGCGCGACGAGATGACGGTGCTGCTCACGCAGCGCACCGACCACCTCAACGACCACCCGGGACAGATCAGCTTTCCCGGCGGCCGGGCCGAACCCGAAGACGCCGACGCGGTGGCCACAGCTCTGCGCGAAGCGCACGAGGAGATCGGTCTCGAGGACTTCGAGGTCGAGATCCTCGGCAGCCTGCCGACGTACACGACCGGCACCGGCTTCATCGTCACGCCGGTCATCGGCCTCGTCGCGGCGACGGCCTTCCTCATGCCCGACCCGATCGAGGTCGCCGACGTGTTCGAGGTGCCGCTCGGCTGGCTGATGAACCCCGCCAACCACCAGCGCCACTCGATCGAGGTTGCCGGAGCGACGCGCGAGTTCCTGTCGATCCCGTGGACGGGCATCGACGCGAGCGGTGCGCCGCGCCGCTACTTCATCTGGGGCGCGACGGCGGCGATGCTGCGCAATCTCTACCGGTTCCTCGCTGCCTGAGCGCGTCGCACCGACCTGGCGGCCGCGCAAAAGGCCGCCGCTATGATCGACCGGCATGAGTTTTTTCGCCGTCCTGTTGGCTCTCCTGCTCGAGCAGGTCAAGCCGCTGCCGCGCGGCAACGTCGTCCATCACGCGCTCACCGACTGGATCGGCGGCACCGCCAGGAACTTCGACGCCGGCAAGGCGAGCCACGCCTGGGTCGTGTGGTGCATCACCGTGTTCGTGCCCGCAGCGCTGTGCGTCGGTCTCTACATCGGCCTGGCGCGCATCAACTCGCTGCTCGGCCTGGCGTTCGACGTCGGCGTCCTCTACCTGACGCTCGGCTTTCGCCAGTTCAGTCATTACTTCACCGACATCCGCAACGCCCTCGACCAGGGTGACGAGATCGAGGCGCGGCGCCTGATGGCCGAGTGGCGCCACCTCGATGCCAGCGACCTGCCTGCGTCGGAATTCCTGCGCCACGTCATCGAGCATTCGCTGCTTGCCGCGCATCGCCACGTCTTCGGCGTCTTCTTCTGGTTCGTGCTGCTGTCGAGCTTCGGGCTCGGCCCGGCCGGCGCGATCGTCTATCGACTGGCCGAATTCGTCAGCCGCTACTGGTCGTTTCGCGGCGGCAACGCCGGCATCGCCGTGAACGAGAACCTGATGCGGCTGTCGCAGCGACTCTTCCAGTGGCTCGACCACGTACCGGCGCGACTCACCGCCTCTGGCTTCGCCGTCGTCGGCAACTTCGAGGAGGCCGTCAACTGCTGGCGGCGCGACGCCTCGCTCTGGCGCTACGACAACGAAGGCGTGATCCTCGCAGCGGCTGCCGGCGCCGTCGGCGTGCAGCTCGGCGGCGGCTCCGCGCCGGGCCTCACGCCCGATCGCGCCAAGACCTTCGAGGCCGGCGCGACGCCCGAATCGGGCGCGGCCGAAGGCTCGACTCCCGGCGCGCCGCCGCAGCTTGGCCACCTCCGCAGCATCGTCGCGCTCGTGTGGCGCTCGGTCGTGCTCTGGATGCTGCTGCTCGCGCTGCTCTCGCTCGCCAACCTCGTCGGCTGATCAGGTCAGCTCGGCGAAGATCTCGCGGTAGATGCGGTAGCGCGACTCGGCGATCTCGCCCTTCTCCAGCACGGCGCGCACGCCGCAGCCCGGCTCGTGCAGATGGGTGCAGTTGTAGAAGCGGCACGCGCTCGCGTGGCGACCGATGTCGGGCATCAGCTCGGCGAGGCGCGCCGCCTCGATGTGGCGCAGGCCGAATTCCTGGAAGCCCGGCGAATCGATCAGGGCGCTCGTGCGCGATGGGTCGAGCCAATACCACTGCGTGGCCGTCGTCGTGTGGCGTCCGGTGTTGAGCGACTGCGAGATCTCGCCGATCTGCGCTTTGGCGTCGGCGACCATCAGGTTGACGAGCGTGCTCTTGCCGGCGCCGCTCGGGCCGAGCACCAGCGTCGCGCGGTCGGCGAGCAGCGGCGCGAGACGGGCACGCGCGTCGTCGGGCTCCTTCTTGAGCGCCATGTCGAGCACCTCGACGCCCATCGCCAAGTAGGGCGCGAGCCTGTCTCGCGCCGCGGCGAACGCGGGCAGGTCGCGCTTGTTGAGGACGATGCGCGCCGGCACGTGAGCCTCGCCCGCCGCGATCAGCGCGCGCGCCAGCTGCGACTCGCTGAACACCGGCTCGGACGCGACGACGACGAGCAGCTGGTCGATGTTGGCCGCGAAGGCCTTGGTCTTGAGCTCGTCCTGGCGATACAGGAGGTTGGTGCGCGGCAGGACGCGATCGATCACGCCTTCGTCGCCCGACACCTGCCAGTCGACCCGGTCACCGACGACGGCTTCGCTCTTCTTGCCCCGCGTGTGGCAGAGGGTACGGCCCCCGTCGGCGGCCTCGACGACCAGGCGCCGGCCGTGCCCCGAGACGACCCTCCCCGGCGATTCAGTCAACGAGCTAGCCGAGGAAGGCGACGAGGGCATCGGCCTTCGCGGCGCAGATGAAGTCGTTCATCGAGATGCCGCCGGCCGAGTGGGTCGAGAAGCGCACGACGCAGCGGTCGAACTGCACGCGCAGATCGGGGTGGTGGTCTTCGACGTGGCACATCCAGGCGAGCGCGTCGACGAAGGCGACGGTCTCGAGCCAGGCCTCGAAGGCGAAGGTCTTCTCGATCGCGCCGTCGGCCTGACGCCAGCCGCTCATCTGCGCGAGATGGTCGTGGACGGCCTGGGCGCTCATCGCGGCGGCGCGCGCGCTGCATTTCTGCTCGAGGAAATTGGTCATGGGGTCGCTCCGCGAAGGTGGCTCGTCAGGGCCGCGAGACGCTCGACGGCCGGAGGGTGCGAATAGTAGAAGCGCGCGTAGACCGGATCGGGCGTCAGGGTCGAGGCGTTGTCCTCGTGCAGCTTGAGCAGCGCCGAGGCGAGGTCGCGGCCGTCGGCGTGGCGCGTCGCGAAGGCGTCGGCCTCGAACTCGTCGCGCCGCGACCAGCCCGACATGACCGGCGTGATGAAGACGCCGAGCACCGACACCACGAGCATCAGCAGGAGCAGGGCGAGGGCGTCGTTCGGCAGCGTCAGGTTGGGCATCACGCCCAGGCCGGTGAAAAACCAGGAGCGAACGGAGAGCCAGCCGAGCACGGCGAAGAAGGCGAGCGAGAGCGCGGCCATCGCGACCATGCGCTTTCGGATGTGGTGCAGCTTGAAGTGGCCGAGCTCATGCGCGAGCACGGCCTCGACCTCGCCGGCACCGAGACGCGCGAGCAGCGTGTCGAAGAAGACGACGCGCTTGGCCTTGCCGAAGCCGGTGAAGTAGGCGTTGGCGTGGGCCGAGCGGCGGCTGCCGTCCATCACGAACAGGCCCTTGGCGGCGACGAAGCCGGCGCGCGCCATCAGCGCCTGGACGCGCGCCTTGAGCGATTCGTCCTCGAGCTCGTCGAAGCGGTTGAAGAGCGGCGCAATGAAGCTCGGCACGACGACCTGGGCGACGACGATGATCGCCAGCCATGCGAGCCAGGCGAAGAGCCACCACGCGCTGCCGGTCGCGGCCATGATCCAGAGGACGCCGGCGAGGATCGGCAGGCCGACGACGACGGCGACCGCGATGCCCTTGAGCGTGTCGATTACCCAGAGGCCCAGCGTCGTGCGGTTGAAGCCGAAGCGCTGCTCGAGGCGGAAGGTCGAGTACCACTCGAACGGCAGGTCGAACACGGCGCCGATGGCGACGAACGCGGCGACCAGCGCGATCTCGTACGCGAGCGCGCCGGCTCTTGGCGCGACCGCGTCGCGCACGACGCCGTTGAGCCAGTCGAGGCCGCCGAAGAGCGTCCAGCCGAGCAGGACGAGCGCGCCGACGATCATCTGCACGTGGCCGAGCCGGAACTTGGCGAGCGTGTAGTCGGCGGCGCGTCGATGGGCGACGAGATCGACCGATGAGCGGAACGGCAGCGGCACCTCGTCGCGGTGGCGCGCGACATGCCGGACCTGCCGCGACGAGAGCCACGCACGCAGCACGAGCGAGGCGGCGAGCGCGATCGCAAAGAGCTCCGTCCAGGCCAGCGAGGTCATGGGTGTCAGTGTAGGTGCCGCGGCACGGGCCGACTGCTGCGAGAATTTCGACCCTGGAGCGCCACGATGACCGACACCTTGCTGACCCCCGACGATCACAACCTGGTCTGGATCGATCTCGAGATGACGGGCCTGTCGCCCGAGCGCGACCGGATCATCGAGATCGCCGTCGTCGTCACCGACGCGCATCTCGGGCGGCGCACCGAAGGGCCGGTGCTGGCCGTCCACCAGAGCGACGCGACGCTGGCGACGATGGACGCCTGGAACACCGGCACGCACGGGCGCAGCGGCCTCACCGAGCGCGTGCGCGCATCGACGGTCGACGAGGCCGAGGCCGAGCGCCAGGTGATCGCGTTCCTGCAGGGCTACGTCAAGAAGGGCGCGTCGCCGATGTGCGGCAACAGCATCTGCCAGGACCGGCGCTTCCTCGCCGCGACGATGCCGGCGCTCGAGTCCTTCTTCCACTACCGCAACCTCGACGTCAGCACCCTCAAGGAGTTGGCGCGGCGCTGGCGCCCCGAGCTGCTCGCCGGATTCCGCAAGGCGCAGGCGCACACGGCGCTCGCCGACATCCAGGAGTCGATCGACGAGCTGGCCTACTACCGCGAGCACTTCCTGCGCGCGCCGTCGCCAACGGCAGCGCAGAATTCCCTGGCGATGTAGAATCG
>JAYTHL010000264.1:0-4883 GCA_043732605.1 Rhizobacter sp.
GGCCTCGAAGGCGACGAGCAGGCCGACCTCTCGGTGCATGGCGGCCCGAGCAAGGCCGTCTACGCCTATCCCAGCGAGCACTACGCCTTCTGGCAGACCGTGCGCGCACAGGCCGGCGTGTCGCTCTGGGACGAGGCCCTGCCGCCCGGATCGCTTGGCGAGAACCTGACGATCGCAGGCGCGCTCGAGACCCAGCTCTGGATCGGCGACGTGCTGCGCTTCCCGCAGTGCGCGCTCGCCGTGAGCGAGCCGCGCTATCCGTGCTTCAAGTTCACCGCAGCGATGGGGTTCAAGCACGCCGGCAAGCTGATGGCCGAGAGCGCGTGGTGCGGCTTGTATCTCGCGGTGCGGGAGCCGGGCACGATCGCCGCGGGCGAGACGTTCGAGATCGTCCCGGGACCGCGCGAAGTCGGCATCACCGAGCTGTTCCGCGCGCGCATGAGCAGGGCCGGCTGAAATGCTCGCTTACCGCCACGCGTTCCATGCCGGCAACCATGCCGACGTGCTCAAGCACGTCGTCCTGATGCTGGTGCTGCAGCACCTGAACGCCAAGCCCAAGGCCTACCGCTTCATCGACACCCACGCCGGCGCCGGCGGCTACTCTCTCGAAGGCCGCTACGCGCAGAAGAACGGCGAGTTCGAGCGCGGCGTGGGCCTGCTCTGGACCCGCGACGACCTGCCGGCGCCGCTCGCCGACTACGTCGCGCTCGTGCGCCGCTTCAATCCGGACGGCGTCCTCACCCAATATCCCGGCTCGCCGTCGATCGCGCAGATGCTGCTCCGTCCGCAGGACGAGTTGCGCGCCTTCGAGCTCCATCCGACCGAGCAGAAGATCCTGCGCTCGACGCTGGCCGAGAACCGGCGCGCGACCGTCTACGACGGCGACGGCTTCGAAGGCCTGCGCCTGCAGGTGCCGCCGCCCTCGCGTCGCGCGGCGGTGCTCGTCGATCCGAGCTACGAGGGCAACGGCGACTACGCCAAGGTCGTCGGCACCGTGCGCGAGGCGATCGGTCGCTTCGCCGAAGGTGTCTACATGGTCTGGTATCCGCAGGTCAGCAAGCTCGAGGCAGCGCAGCTGCCGCGGCGCCTGACTGCGATCGCGCCGAAGGGCTGGCTGCACGTGCGGCTATCGGTGCAGGTGCCCGATGCGCAGGGATTCGGCCTGGCGGGCAGCGGCGTCTTTGTCTTCAACCCGCCGCACACGCTGGCCGCGCCGCTGGCGGCGACGATGCCCTATCTCGTCGACGTGCTCGGCCAGTACGCCGGCGCGAACTTCTCGATCGACCGCGTCGACGCGTAGCGGCAGCGGCCGCCGCGAGCCTCAGGCCGGCGGGATCCGCTTCAGGTCGCGGAAGGCCGCGAACAGCCAGGTGCGCATGCCGACCAGCAGCGTGTAGGGCGTGCGCTGCTCGTCGGGCATGCGCAGCTCGGCGACGTGGGCTTGCGCGAAATCCTGGCCGACGCGCTGCAGCCGCTCGACCAGTCCCTTCGCCATGCTCGGCGCGATCTCGCCGTGCACGAGCATGATCGTCTCGCCCTCGCCGTCGAAGCCGCCGCTCAGGTAGTCGGCGGCGACGTGCTCGCGGAAGTAGGTCATCACCGGCCCGTGCGGCAGCCAGCGAAAGCCCTTCGCGACCTTGAGCCGGTAGCGGTTGAGCGGCCTGAGCTCGATGATGCCGAGGCGGTCGAGCTTCGTCAGGTACTGGATGCATTCCGCATCGGTGAAGATGTAGTCGCGCGTCATCGCCTCGAAGGTCCACTGGCTGAGGCAGCAGATCGCGAGCAGCAGCAGGCGGCGATCGGCGACGACCGCCGTCTCCTGCTCGACGGTGAGCTGACGGCTGAGCGGCTGCGCGTCGGCGACCTTGCGCGCCAGCTCGGCGAAGTCCATCTTCAGCACACGCAGCATCTCGTCGATGCGCGACAGCGGCATGTCGCCCTTGGCGAAGACGCGCTTGACGCTCGACTCCGACATGCCGAGCGCATCGGCGAGATCGGCGTAGGTGACGCCGGCCGCACGCAGCTCGGCCTTCATGACGTTGACGAGATCTTGGGTCGTGCTCATGGGCGGCTCGGCGAGCGCGAAGTATCGACCAGCGACACGCCTGCTCGCAACGCACGGTAGCGCGCAGCGCTCCGCTCGGTGCCACTCCTCGCCACGCCCCTGGGAGCGATGGCGCGGGCCGATGCGCGACCCGAAGATGCGCCAGCTCTTCAACGTTTCGACGACACACCGAGGGCCATGAACACCCACACGATCCGCAACGACACCAAGGCCTGGAAGGCCCAGGTCTGGATCTCGTTTCTCGCCGCCGCCGCGCCGTGCGCGACCTGCCTCGCCTTCCTGCCGGGCCGCGATCTCGACCGCGCCTTCATGGTGATGGGCTACATGTCCTGCCTCTCGGCCCCCTTCACGCTCGCCAAGACCTTGCCCGATGCGCACGACGGCGCGCTCGCCGAAGCGCGCACGGCGCATCGACCGGCTCGCGCCGAGCGCGAGCGCGTCTGACCCGCACGTTCGATCACACCCCGAAGGAGTTGTCCATGAATCATCCCGTTTCTCGTCGAGCGCGCTACGGCGTCGCGCTGCGCGGCCTCTGCGTCGCCACCGCCTTGACGCTGGCCCTTGCCTCGACCGCCCGGGCGCAATCGGCGATCTCTGACGCCAGCGCGCTCTCCGCGCTGCCGATCGCGGTCTCGGTCGTGGCGCCCGTCGCCGTGCTCTCGGCCGGAGCGGCGCTCACCATCGTCGCGGTCGAGACGACGAGCACCGGCGCCGTCTGGGTGCTGGAGCGCGCCTCCGACGGCACGCGCGCCAGCGTTCGCCTCGTCGGCCAAGGTCTCGCCGGTGCGTCGATCGCCGCCGGCACCGTCATCGCCTGCACCGCGCTCAGCACGGGCTACGTGCTCTCCGCTGCCGGACAGGCGATCGCGTTCGTGCCGAACGAGATCGGCCGGGCGCTGCTCTACAACGAGAGGATCACGCGATGAGCCGCACCTTCTTCGCCCGCCTCGCCCTTGTCGCGGCGCTCGCCATCTCTGCCAACCTCGCCGAAGCCGGCCGCAGCTGCGAGCAACGCCCGCCGACAGCCGACGCCGTGACACGTGCGATGACGCTCGCCGAGCACACGGCAGGGCGCCTCGAGCAGAGCGGCGCGAGCGTCGTCGTCCTCGCGCGCGCCGGCCAGAACCTGAGCGAGTACGGCATTCGCTACTCGCACCTCGGCTTCGCCTACCGCGACAGCACGGGCGGCCGGCCGGTCTGGCGCGTCGTCCACAAACTCAACCAGTGCGGCTCGGCGCGGGCGACGCTCTACCGCCAGGGCCTCGGCGAGTTCTTCCTCGACGACCTCTGGCAGTACGAGGCGGCGATCGTCATTCTCACGCTGCAAGCGCAGGCGCATCTCCTGGCCGCACTCGCCGACAACACCGCCATCGCGCGCCTCGACACGCCCGACTACAGCATGGTCGCCTACCCGTGGTCGCAGCGCTACCAGCAGTCGAACCAGTGGGCGATCGAGACGCTGGCGATGACCGAGGAGCCCGCCGCCGTCACGCGCGAGCGCGCCCAGGCATGGCTGCGCCTGCACGGCTACGAGCCGACCACCTTGCACCTGTCGGCGTTCAAGCGACTCGGGGCGCGCGTGATGAGCACCAACGTCGCCTTCGACGACCATCCGAACGAGAAGCGCTTCGCCGATCGCATCGAGACCGTCACCGTCGACTCGGTGTTCCGCTGGCTCGAGCGCGACGGCCTCGGCGGGCCGGTCGTGGTGGTGCGCTAGATTCGCGCGGTCCGCCCGTCATCGCCCCACTCCTGGAGCATCGCTTGAACACTCACGCCGACGTCGCGTCCGCCCGAGCGCCCGCCGCCGCCGGCCACGAACATCCGAACCAGTTCACGCTGCTCGGGCAGCGCCGCTTCGCGCCGTTCTTCTGGACCCAGTTCCTCGGCGCCGGCAACGACAACCTCTTCAAGTTCGCGTTCACGGTGATGGTGACCTACCAGCTCCAGGTTTCGTGGCTCACGCCGCAGATGGCCGGGCTGGTGATCGGCGCGCTCTTCATCCTGCCGTTCCTCCTGTTCTCGGCGACGAGCGGACAGATCACCGACAAGTACGACAAGACGCGCGTGATCCGGTTCGTCAAGAACCTCGAGATCGCGATCATGGTGCTGGCCGCCTACGGCTTCTGGATCGCGAGCCCGTACGTGCTGCTGGCCTGCGTGTTCCTGATGGGCCTGCACTCGACGATCTTCGGCCCGGTCAAGTTCGCCTACCTGCCGCAGCACCTGAGCGAGCGCGAGCTCACCGGCGGCAACGGCATGGTCGAGATGGGCACCTTTGTCGCCATCCTGCTCGGCCAGGTCGCGGGCGGGCTGCTGGTCGCGATTCCCGAGGTCGGCCGGCACTACGTCGCCTTCGCCTGCATCGCGCTGGCGCTGATCGGACGCGTCACGGCGCAGGCGGTGCCGGCGTCGCCGTCGACCGATCCCGAGCTCGTCATCAACTGGAACCCGGTCACCGAGACCTGGCGCAACCTGCTGCTGGCGCGCCAGAACCCGATCGTGTTCCGCTCGCTGCTCGGCATCTCGTGGATGTGGTTCTTCGGTGCCGTGTTTCTGGCGCAGTTCCCGTCGTTCGCGAAGGAAGTGCTGCATGGCGACGAGCATGTTGCGTCGATGCTGCTGGTGGTGTTTTCGATCGGCATCGGCACAGGTTCACTGCTGTGCGAGGTATTGAGCAAGCGGCATGTCGAGATCGGCCTGGTGCCGCTCGGCGCGATCGGCATGAGCGTGTTCGCGGTTGACCTGTACTTCGCGTCGCGCGGCTTGCCGTCTACCGGGATGCTCGGCCTGGCCGCCTTCATGGCGCAGCCGGCGC
>JAYTHL010000265.1:0-4878 GCA_043732605.1 Rhizobacter sp.
GCGCTGCCGACGGCGACCGACCGGCACGCCACCGATCTGCTGGCCTTCGCCCAGGCGTTGCGCCTGCCGCGGGTGACGATCTCACGCCGCCGCGGCGGCGCCGGCGATCCGGTCGCCGCCAGCTCCTTTGTCGAGCGATTGCGCTCGGCGCTCGCCGAGATGCCCGCGGCAGACGGCACGCCGAGCGACCTGCGCGCATGGCGCGATCCGCGTGGCGAGCGCCGCCTCGTCGCGGAGCCGGTCGGACCGACGGCTCCCGCGGTGCCCGCGAGCGCACTGCCGTCGCGCCTCTCTGCCAGCGCGTTCGAAGCCTTGCGCGCATGCCCGTACCGCTTCTTCGCCGAGCGCGTCCTGCATCTCTCCGAGACCGACGAGCTCGACGACGAGGTCGAGAAGCGCGACTACGGCACCTGGCTGCACGAAGTGCTCGACGCCTTCCATCGCGAGCGCGACGCGCCGAGCGCTGCCGCCGTCGACGAGACGCGGCTGCGCGAGATCGGCGAGACCGTGCGTGCCTCGATGGGCCTCGACGCGGCCGCGTTCCTGCCCTATGACGCGAGCTTCTCGGGCTTCGTGCCGCGCTACGTGACGTGGCTGCACGATCGTGAACGCAACGGCTGGCGCTGGCAGAGCGGCGAGAGCGAAACGCGTTGCGCACCGGCCGAGCTCGACGGCCTCGAGCTCCACGGCTACATCGATCGCATCGACCGCCGCGAGAGCAAGGACGGCGCTGTGCTCGAGCTCATCGACTACAAGACCGGCAACGCCGACAAGCTGAAGGAGAAGGTGCGCGAGCCGCTCGAGGACACGCAGCTCGCGTTCTACGCCGCCCTCGTCGGTGCGGGCGAGGAGACGCGGCTCACGGCGAGCTACCTCGCCATCGATCGCACCCGCGGCCTGATGCAGATCGCGCATCACCACGTCGCCGACGACGCGCGCACGCTGGTCGTCGGCATCGGCGACGAGATGCGGCGGCTGCGCGCGGGCGCCGGCCTGCGCGCGCTCGGCGAGGGCAGCGCGTGCGACTACTGCCAGGCGCGCGGCCTGTGTCGGCGCGACCACTGGGGCCGCGACCGTGTCGCGTGACCAGCCTGCCCTGCGCGTCGATGGCCGGAGCGTCGATCCACAGACCTTCTACGCCGCCGCCTGCGATCCGTCGCGCTCGTGCATCGTCGAGGCGTGCGCCGGCTCGGGCAAGACCTGGATGCTGGTCTCGCGCATGCTGCGTGCGCTGCTCGACGGCGCGGCGCCGCACGAGATCCTGGCGATCACCTTCACGCGCGCTGCGGCCGGCGAAATGCGCGAGCGGCTCGACAAGTGGCTCGCCGAGTTCTCGAGGCCGCGCTCGACCCACGCGCAGCGCGTCCGTGCGCTCGTCGAACGCGGTGTCGATCCGGCGCGGGCCGACACGCTCGCCCCCGAGCTCGGCGCGTTGCAGGGCAAGGTGCTCGCGGCTGGCCGGCCGGTCGAGATCCGCACCTTCCATGGCTGGTTCGCGCAGCTGCTGCGATCGGCGCCGCTCGCGCTCCTCGACCGGCTCGGCGTCCAGGCCGACGCCGAGCTCGTCGAGGACTGGCGCGAGCACCGCGCGGCCGTGCACCGCGCCTTCCACGCCGTGCTGCTGCGAGACGACGCCTTGCGCGCCGATCATGCCGAGGTGACGGCGCATCGCGGTCGCCATCAGCTGCGCATGTGGCTCGACGCGGTCTGGGACCGGCGCGTCGAGTTCGAGCTCGCCGACGAGGCCGGCGTCCTCTCGACGAGCATCCTGCGCGTCGACGAGGTCTGGCCCGAGCTCGCTGCCTTCGACCACCCCGCCGAGGCCATCGCGACCGCCGCGTGGACCGATCGGCTGCGAGCCACGGCGCGCGAGCTGCTCGCGTCGCGCGGCAAGCTCTCGCGCGACGCCGGCGAAGGGCTCGCGACCGCGCTCTCGCTCGCGCCGCGAGCGCGCTTCGATGCTGCGTGGGCCGCGCTGTTCACGGTCGCGGACGAGCCGCGCACGCTGTCCCGCGGACTGCCGCTTGCCGAAGAGACCCAGGACGCGCTCGGCCATCTGGCCATCCAGATCCATCAGCACGACTCGCGCGACGAGCATCTGCGCATGGCACGTCTCGGCCGCGCGCTGCTCGCGGCGCTCGCCGACTACAAGCGCACGCAGGGCCTGGCCGACATGGCCGACCTCGAGCGCGTTGCGCTCGTCCTGCTGCGCGACGGCGAGCTGTCGGGCTGGGTCCAGGAGCGGCTCGATGCGCGCGTTTCCCATCTGCTGATCGACGAGTTCCAGGACACCAGCCCGCTGCAATGGCACGCCTTGCACGGCTGGCTCGCGGGCTACGCGGGCGCCGGCGGCGGCGCGAGCGGTCAGCGGCCGCCCGGCGTGTTCATCGTCGGCGACCCGAAGCAGAGCATCTATCGCTTTCGCCGCGCCGAGCCGCGCGTGTTCGAGGCGGCGGCCGCGTTCGTGCGCGACGGGCTCGACGGCAGCGTCCTCGCCTGCGATCACACGCGCCGCAATGCGCCGTGCGTGATCGAGGCGATCAACGGCGTGTTCGCCGCCGCCGGCGACGTGTTCGAAGGCTTTCGCCAGCACACGACCGAAGTCGGCGCCGTCGCCGCGAGCGAGGTGGCGATGCTGGCGCGGATCGACCGCCCGCCGCGTCCTTCATCGCGTCGCAGCGACGACGCAGCACCTCTGGTCTGGCGTGACAGCCTGACCACGCCACGGCTGGTCATCGACGAGGTCCTGCGCGAGCGCGAGTCCGACGCCGTGGCCGACGCGGTCGCGGCGGAGATCGCGGCCGGCACGCGCCCCGACGCGATCTACGTGCTCTCGCGCAAGCGCCAGTCGCTGCGTCACGTCGCCCTCGCGCTCGAGCGCCGCCATGTCGGTCATGCGGCGGTGGAAGACGCGATGCTCGCCGAGACCACGGAGGCGCAAGATCTGATCGCGCTCCTCGACGTGCTCGTCTCGACTGGTCACGACCTCTCGCTCGCCCGCGCGCTGCGCAGTCCGCTCTTCGGCGTCTCCGACCTCGATCTGCTCGCGCTGCGCGAGCACGCCGCCGATGGCGCGAGTTGGTGGCGAGCGGTGCAGGAGATCGCGTCGCCGAACCCGGCGCTCGCGCGTGCTCGCGAGCTGCTCGGGCGCTGGCACGCGCTCGTCGCCGCGCTGCCGCCGCACGACCTGCTCGATCGCATCGTCGTCGAGAGCGACGCCCACGCGCGCTACGCGGCCTCGGTGCCGCCCGAGCAGCGCGCGGTCGCGCTCGATGCGATCGACGCCGTGCTCGCGCAGTCGCTCGCGCTCGACGGCGGGCGCTACGCGACGCCGTATGCGTTCGTGCGAGCGCTGAAGAAAGGCGCGGTGAAGGCGGCGCTGCCGGTGCGTGCGTCGACCGTGCGTCTGCTCACCGTGCACGGCGCGAAAGGGCTCGAAGCCGACACCGTCTTCGTGATGGACACCGAGCCCGAGCGCAACAACCCGCCGATGACGACGCTGCTCGTCGAATGGCCCGTCGATTCGCCGAGGCCGACGCGATGCGCCTTCGTCTACAACGAGAACCGCTGCCCGCCGTCGTTGCGTGCCGCGCTCGACGCCGAGATGCGTGCGCGCGAGCGCGAGGAGTTGAACGGGCTCTATGTCGCGATGACGCGCGCGAAGCGTCGCCTGGTGATCAGTGCGACCGAACCGTATCTCGCGCCGACCGGGCCGACGTGGTGGAGCCGCGTCGGGGCGGTCGCGTCGGCGCCGGCGGCGCAACGTCAGGCCGAGCTCCTGTTCGATGCGCCGGCCGCCGCAGCCGCGGTCACGACGAAAGAAGACCACGTCGTCGTCGCCACGCTCCCGCCCTGGCGAGCCGCGGCGGTCGACGCCGGATCGGCGCCGCCACCTGACGCGCCAGCCGCCACCGCGCGCATCGGCCGCGCCGTCCATCGCGCGCTCGAATGGATCGTGGCCGACGCGAGCATCGACCGCGAGCAGGCCACCGACGCCGCGGCACGCGAGTTCGGCGCAGAGGCCGCATCGGTGCGTCGCACCGTCCTGGCCCTCGTCGACCATCCCGACGGCGCTCGCTTCTACCGCGGCGCGCAGATCCGGTGGAGCGGCAACGAGGTCTCGGTGAGCGACGACGGCGAGGTGCTGCGCATCGATCGTCTCGTGCTCGTCGACGAGCCGGGAGGACCTGTCTGGTGGGTGCTCGACTACAAGCTCAGCCACGCGCCCGAGGAGCTCGCGCCCTACCGGGCGCAGCTGCAGCGCTACCGCGCCGCGATCGCGCGGGCGCAGCCGGGCGAAGCGGTGCGCTCGGCGTTCGTCACCGGCGACGGGCGGGTCGTCGAGGTCGACTGACGGCGGGGAGAGAGCCCCGTCACGGCAAGAAGGCGCACTTTCGCCGCCTACCTCGCGCCATCGGCCGGGCGTCCGCTAGGTTCCAATCAGGCAACTCCGCCCACCCGCGATGCCGCTCGCTGTCGCCCCTGCCGTCCGTTCCTCGTCGCCGATGCGCGCCTTCGGCCGCTTCACGCTCCAGAGGCTCCTGGGCAAGAGCGACGCGACGATGACCTGGCTCGCCGTCGACAACGCGACCTCGGCCGAGGCGATGCTGTCGATGCCGCGCCTGCCGCCGGTCGGCGCCGCCGACCTCGCCCAGTGGCTCTACGCCGCGCGCCGTGCGTCGAGGCTCGACCATCCGAACATCGCCGCGGTCGTCGACTTCGGCGTCCATGAGCATTGGCCGTACACCGTCGCCGACCGGCGCGCCGGCACCACGCTCGACGAATGGCTGGCCCAGCATCCGGCGCCCGGCGTCGAGGAGTCGACGGGATGGATCGCCGGCCTGCTGCGCGGCCTCGCCTTCGCGCACGAGGCCGGCG
>JAYTHL010000266.1:0-14876 GCA_043732605.1 Rhizobacter sp.
ACGCCGATCAGCGCCAGCGACTCGACCGTGAGCGAAGTCTCTTCGCCGACCTCTCTCGCGATGCCTTCCTCGGGCGTCTCGCCCGCTTCCATGAAGCCGGTGATGAGGCCGAAGAACTCGCCGGGCCAGGCGGCGTTCCTCGCCAGCAGGATCTGACCGTCGCGATCGACGCACTCGATCACCGCCGCGAGCACCGGCGTCGGGTTGCCCCAATGCGTCCAGCCGCAGGCCGGGCAGCGCAGCCGGATCTTGTCGCCGCCGTCCTCGGCCATCGAGATCGGCGCGAGCCGCATCGCGCAGTTCGTGCAGAACGTGACCTCGAAGCTCATGCCGGAAAAACGCCGGTCGAGAGGTAACGATCGCCCCGATCGCAGACGATGAACACGATCGTCGCGTTCTCGACCTGCGCCGCGATCTGCAGCGCGACCCAGCACGCGCCCGCGGCCGAGATGCCGGCGAAGATGCCTTCCTCGCGGGCGAGCCTGCGCGTCACTTCCTCGGCGTCGACCTGGCTCACGAGCACGAGCTCGTCGACCGTCTTCGGGTCGTAGATCTTCGGCAGGTATTCCTCGGGCCACTTGCGGATGCCCGGGATGCGCGAGCCTTCGCTCGGCTGTGCGCCGATGATCCGCACCTTCGGATTCATTTCCTTGAGGTAGCGCGAGACGCCGGTGATCGTGCCGGTCGTGCCCATCGCGCTCACGAAGTGGGTGATGCGCCCGCCGGTGTCCTTCCAGATCTCGGGACCCGTGGTCTCGTAATGGATGCGCGGGTTGTCGGGATTGGCGAACTGGTCGAGGACGCGGCCCTTGCCGTCCTTTTCCATCTGCGCCGCCAGATCGCGCGCGCACTCCATGCCGCCCGAGCGCGGCGTGAGGATGAGCTCGGCGCCGAACGCCTTCATCGTCTGCGCCCGCTCGATGCTCAGGTCTTCGGGCATCACGAGCAGCATGCGGTAGCCGCGGATCGCCGCCGCCATCGCCAGCGCGATGCCGGTGTTGCCCGAGGTCGCCTCGATCAGCGTGTCGCCCGGCTTGATCGTGCCGCGCTCCTCGGCGCGCCGGATCATGCTGATGGCGGGACGATCCTTCACCGAACCCGCCGGGTTGTTGCCTTCGAGCTTGCCGAGGATGACGTTGCCGCGCGCCGCGTTGTCGACGCCGGGCAGGCGCACCAGCCGCACCATGGGCGTCGCGCCGATCACGTCCTCGATCGTCGGATAAGTGGGCGTCGGCTCGGTCATGGGATGGGGAGGAAGCGAGCCGTGGTGCCTCGGGTCGGACTTGAACCGACACGCCTTGCGGCAACGGATTTTGAGTCCGTCGTGTATACCAATTTCACCACCGAGGCCGGTGTTCGCGAGCGAAGCAGTTTGCCATAGGCCCGTAGACTAGACGGCACCTGCTCACGCCGCCCGGACCGCCGATGCCCCCGCTCCCACCCGTCACCCAGGCGCTCCTGCTCGCCAACGTCGCGGTGTTCTTCCTCGACCAGCTGCTCGGCCGCGCGCTGTCGCAGCTCGGCGCGCTGTGGCCGATCGCGAGCGGCAATTTCTGGCCATGGCAGATCGTCACCTACTCGTTCCTGCACATCGAGTTCTCGCACCTGTTCTTCAACATGCTCGGCCTGTGGATGTTCGGTGCCGAGCTCGAGCAGATCTGGGGCCGCAACCGCTTCCTGGTCTTCTACTTCGCGAGCGTCGTCGCCGCGGCGCTGACCCAGCTGGTCGTGAATGCCCTCCTCGGCTCGATGGCGCCGACGATCGGCGCCTCGGGTGGCCTCTTCGGCCTGCTGCTCGCCTTCGCGATGATCTTCCCGAACCGGATCATCCTGCTCTTCTTCGTCCTGCCCCTGAAGGCCAAGTACCTGGTCATCCTCTACGGGCTGGTCGAGCTCTACCAGGGCGTCTACGTCATGAATTCGGGCGTCGCCCACTTCGCTCATCTGGGCGGCATGCTCGGCGGCCTCCTGACGCTGCGCTACTGGCGCGGACAGGCGCCGTTCGGCCGCCGCTGAGCCCCGGTCGTCCGGAAAATAGCCCTGCAGCGCGCACGGCGCGTGGCCCGGCTCATGCTTTGCCTGTCCCGCTCGTGGAGGCTGCATGAATCCGACGACGTTTCTCCGATTCCCTGACGACGCCGCGCGGAGGGGTGTCGTCTGCCGCAGCCTCGCCGCGATCGCGCTCGCGGCGATCCTCGCGATGCCCTCGATGCGCGCCGTCGCCGCTGACGAGCCAGCGCCGATCGCGACACCGGCGATGCTCTCCGCTGTCGCCCGGCTCGAAGCGCACAAGGAAGCGCTCTCTCGTGCGAGCGCAGCCGTTCTCGGCATCGAGGTCACCGCCGTCGAGGACGCCCGCTCGATCGCGACTCTCGGCAAGGACCGCCAGGGCTCGGGCGTCCTGATCGCCGACGACGGCCTCGTGCTGACGATCGGCTACCTGATCCTCGAGGCCGATCACGTCGACCTCGTCCTCGACGGCGGCCGGCGTGTGCCGGCACGCGTCGTGGCCTACGACCAGGCTTCGGGCTTCGGCCTGCTGCAGGCGCTCGCCCCGCTCGGGCTGTTGCCCGTGCTGCTCGGCTCGTCGGCCGCGATCGGCGACGACGAGCCGCTGATGGTCGCGAGCGGTGGCGACGAAGGCGACCTGAGCCTGGCCCGCATGGTGTCGCGCCGGCCGTTCTCGGGCTACTGGGAGTACCACATCGAAGGCGCGCTCTTCACCGCGCCGGCACGCGCCGACTTCAGCGGCGCCGCACTCTTCAACGTCGACGGCGAGCTCGTCGGCGTCGGCTCGCTCTTCGTCGGCAACGCGCTGGGCGCATCGCGCCCGGCGATGCGCGGCAACATGTTCGTGCCGGTCGACCTGCTCAAGCCGATCCTGCCCGAGCTGCGCGCCAGCGGCAGCTCGCGCGGCAGCATGCGGGCCTGGCTCGGCCTCAACTGCGAGGAGGCCGACGGCCACGTGCGCGTCGTCCGCTTCGCGCCCGAGAGCCCGGCCGAGGAAGCGGGACTGCAGCCGCAGGACCTGATCGTCGCCGTCGACGGCGTCGCGGTCGCCGACTTGGCCTCGTTCTACCGCACGCTCTGGCGCGACGAGCGTGCCAACCGGGACGTCGCGCTCGAAGTGCAACGCGGCACGGAGACGCTGCGGTTGTCGGTGCATGCCGTCGATCGCATGCAGACGCTGCGGCGGCCGCAGGGCGTCTGAGCCGGCGCGAGACTCAGTAACCGCGCGACCGGTCGATCTCGTTCGGCAAGGCCTCGCCGCGCTCGAGCGCGCGCACGCTGGCGACGAACTGGTCGGCGATGGTCTCGGTCGACGGCTGCGACGCGATGTGCGGTGTGATGGTGATGCCGGGCACGGTCCAGAGCGGATCGTCGGCCGGCATCGGCTCCCTGCGCTGGACGTCGAGCGCGGCGCCGCTCAGGTGTCCGGAACGCACCGCCGCGATCAAGTCGGCCTCGACGATGTGCGCGCCGCGCGCGACGTTGATGACGTAGGCGCCGCGCGGCATGGTCGCGAACGCGCCGGCATCGAGGATCGCTTCGGTCTCGGTGGTCAACGGCAAGGCGCAGACGACGATCTCGCTCGCCGCCAGCACATCGTCGAGCAACTTCGCCGAGCGCCGGTTCCAGCCCGTGACGACGAAGCCGCAGCGCTCGAGCCAGGCCACGATCTCGCCGCCCATCGCGCCAGTGCCGAGCACGCCGACCGGATGGCGCGACATCGCCACCGGCTGGCGCGCCCAGACGCGCTCCTTCGCCTGTGCCTCGTAACGCTCGAGCTCGCGCGCATGACGCAGCGCCATCATGACGACGAACTGCGCGATCCCCGCGGCCTGCTCGCGGTCGACGATGCGCGAGACCCGAACGTGCGGCGCAAGCTCGGGCGCGAGCAGCTTCTCGACGCCGGCCGCGACCGAGCAGATCCAGCCGACGCGCGGCAGCCGCGCCGCGAGGCCCGGCGGCATCTGCCAGCCGATGAGTGCGTCCATCGTCGCGAGCTCGGCGTCATCGAGGGTCGAGCGGTACTCGACGAGCTCCAGCTCGGGCGCGCGAGCGCGGATCGCGGCCATGAGAGCCGCCGCCGGCGACGGCTGCGTGGCGAGCAGGATCTTCATGCGGCGATGAAGTTGCCGCAGTTGGAAAAGCGCAGCGTCGCGTCGGCGTCGCCGCGCGCGACGCAGGCCGGATCGGCGCCGCCCGCGACGAGCTTGAGCTGCTCGCGCAGGAACCGGCGCAGCAGCGCGACACCCTTGTCGCTGGTGCGCAGATGCTCGGCCGAGTGCGCGGCGATCTCGCCCTGGCTCACCTGCGCTTCGTAGTCGCCCGGGAAGTCGCGGTGCTCGGCCTCGCTGAGCTCCCACCAGAACTTGC
Source organism: Rhizobacter sp. (assembly GCA_043732605.1). Lineage (GTDB taxonomy): Bacteria > Pseudomonadota > Gammaproteobacteria > Burkholderiales > Burkholderiaceae_C > Schlegelella_A. The sequence goes on from JAYTHL010000266.1 coordinate 4,381, forward strand.
CGTTCATCTTCGAGCGCATCCGGCCGATGTCGCCCGGCTGCTCGACGCGGCCGGCGACGTAGATGCGGAAGTGGCTGTCGTCGATCGGCAGCACCCAGCCGATCGACTCGACCGGGCCGCTCTTGCCGAGGCGCGGGCTCGGCACGACGCGCAGCGTCGGCATCGCCGCCTCGGTGACGCGGTGCAGACGCTTGCCGCCCTCGAGCGCGCGCCAGCTCGTCACGCGCACCCCGCGCTCGGTCGCGCTCCACTCGACGGTCGGCATCTGCGCCATCGCCGGCACGAACTGGTTGCCGGAGAACACGCCGTGCAGGATCGGCACGTGCAAGCTGTCGACGACGTTCTCGTAGTGCTGCAGCCAGTTGCACGGGATGATCGCCGGGCCGCCGCCGCCCAGGCTCGTGTCGTCGGCCTCGAGCGACTCGCCGGGGCCGAGCTCGTCGAGGACGTCGATGCGCGGCAGGAGCGGCTTCTTGTCCGGCGGGCCGAGGTACGCGAAAACGAGGCCGTAACGCTCCTCGACCGGATACCACGGCTGCCGAACGTTGCCCTTCAGCGCGCCGCCATCGGGCTCGCACGGCTGGTCGAGGCAGTGGCCGTCGGGCGCGAACATCCAGCCGTGATAGCAGCAGCGGATGCCTTCGGCCTCGACCCGGCCGTAGTAGAGCGAGGCGCCGCGATGCGCGCAGCGGGGATGGACGAGTCCCGCGCGGCCATCGCCGGTGCGAAAGAGGATCAGGTCCTCGCCGAGCACGCGCACCTGGCGCGGCGTCGCACCCGCATCAGCCGCGAGGCCGACCGGATGCCAGTAGCGCCGCAGCAGCTCGCCCATCGGCGTGCCTGCTCCCACCTCGGTGAGCTCACGCTCGTGCGTCGCCGGCGCGAGGCCGTATGCAGTACCCTCGTCGATCATTCCGGTTTCGCGCCCGAGGCCTTGATGTAGTTGATCCACGTCGGCGCGTCCTTCGAGAACGCAGCCGCGAATTCCTCGGGCGTGTTGCCGAGCGGCGTCTGGCCCTGATCGACCATCCGCGCCGTCACTTCGGGAAGATGGATCACCGCGTTGATCTCCTTCTGCAGCCGATCGACGATCGGTCGCGGCGTGCCGGCGGGCGCGTAGGCCGCGACCCAGATCGGCAGCTCGAAGCCCTTGAAGCCCTGCTCGCCGAAGGTCGGCACGTCGGGCATCGCCGCCGAGCGCGCCGGGCCCGTCATGCCGAGCGCCTTCAGCTTGCCGGCCTGCACCTGCGGCTTGGCACCGACCGGGCTCGCGAAGGTGACGTCGAGGCTGCCGCCCATCACGTCGGTGATGGCAGGCACTTCGCCCTTGTAGGGCACGTGGGTCAGGCTCACGCCGTAGTCCTTGGCCAGGATCTCGCCGTAGACGTTGGCCGACGAGCCGATGCCCCACGAGCCGTAGCTGATCGGCCGCTTCTGCGCCTTGGCCCAGGCGACGAAGCCCTTGAGATCGCTGTACGGTGCGCTGATCGGCGCCGTCAGCAGAACGCTGCCGAGCGAGACCTGGGTGATCGGCGCGAAGTCCTTGACCGCGTCGAACGGCAGCTTGTTGAAGAGCACGGTGTTGTTCACGTGCGTCGACATCGTCGTGATCATGAAGGTGTAGCCGTCGGGCGCGGCCTTGGCGACGGCGTCGGCGCCCTTGATCGTGTTCGCGCCCGGCACGGCATCGACGAACACCTGCTGGCCGAGCCGCAGCGAGAGCTTCTCGGCAATGATGCGGTTGAGCACGTCGATCGCGCCGCCGGGATTGAACGGCGAGACGAGGCGGATCGGCTTCGCGGGCCACGCCGGCGCCGTCTGCGCCGCGCAAGGCAGGATCGCCGCGCCCGCGACAAGCGCTGCGATCGCCGCGACGACGCGCGCCGCGGATCGCTGGATCGATGGGTTCTCGGGCGGACGGGTCATCCGCTTCTCCTCATGGGTGGTCGACGTCGGATTCATTCTCCCCCGCGACTCCGTTCAGGCGGAACCCTCGACAACCCTTCGACGACGGTCAGATGGCGCAGCACGAGCCGCAACTCGTCCTTCATGCGCGCGTTCGCGATGCGGCGCGATTCGGAGAGAAAGCTCATCTGCATCGGCGAGAGCTCGCGCGCGGCGTCGTCGCGTGACAGCCGCGGCGGCCGTGGAAGGCCGAAGCGATCGGCGACAAACTCGAAGTAGTCGCCCATCGTCATCGCGGTGTCGTCGGCGACGTTGATCGCACGCGGATGCGGACCACGATGGAGTGCGGCGACGCAGGCGCGCGCGAGATCGTCGGCGTGGATGTGGCTGGTGAAGACGTCGTCGCCGGCCGCCAGGAGCGGCGTGCCGCGCCTGACCCGCTCGCGCGGATCGCCGCCGTCCCGGTCGAGCGCGTAGATGCCGGGGATGCGCAGGATCGTCACCGCGACGCCGGTCGCGCGGCCGAGCCAGCGGACGCGCGCCTCGGCGTCGACGCGCCGCCTCGCGCGCTCGCTCGCGGGGTGCAGCGGCCGGGTCTCGTCGACCCGTGCGCCTTGGCAGTCGCCGTAGACGCCGGTGGTCGAGCCGTAGACGAGTCGGCGCACGCGCACCGAGCGGGCAAGCGCGGCGACGAGTCGCGCCGTGCGTGCATCGGTGATGCCGTCGGACGCGGGCGGCGCGAGATGGAGAACGGCGTCGGCCAGGTCGGCGAGCCGCGCGAGCGTCGCGGGCCGATCGAGGTCGCCGAGGATCGGCACGATGCCCGCGGCACGCAGGATCGGCATGCGCTCCGGACTCGACGTCAGCGCCACGACCCGCCATCGACCGACCAGCAACCGGGCGACCCGGAGACCGACGTCGCCGCAGCCGACGATGAGGAGCGTGGGGCGCTTGAATCGGGTCGGTCTGTCGGGCATTGCGCCATCGGGGAGAATCGCGGGCCGAGTCTAGGCGACGCACGCGCGTCCCGTTCACCTCCATCCCCATGCCTTTCACCGTTACCGTCCAGCCGAGCGGCAAGACCTTCAGCGTCGACCGCGACGAGCCGATCCTCGTGGCCGCCATCCGCCATGGCGTCGGCCTGCCCTACGGTTGCCGCGACGGCGCCTGCGGCTCGTGCAAGTGCCGCATGCTCGAAGGCCGCGTGATCCACGGCGCGCATCAGCAGAAGGCGCTCAGCCACGAGGAAGAAGCCGCGGGCCTGATCCTCACCTGCCAGGCCGCGCCGCAGACCGACGTCGTCCTCGAGGCGCGCACCGTGCCGGGCGCCGGCGAGTTCGCGATCCGGAAGCTGCCTAGCCGCGTCATCTCGATCGACAAGCCCGCGCCCGACGTCGCGATCCTGAAGCTCCAGCTGCCCGCGAACGATCCGTTCCAGTACCGCGCCGGCCAGTACGTCGAGTTCATCCTGCGCGACGGCTCCCGGCGCAGCTACTCGATGGCAACGGCGCCGCACGAGGTCGGCGACAAGCCGGCGATCGAGCTGCACCTGCGCCATCTGCCCGGCGGCAAGTTCACCGACCACGTCTTCGGCGCGATGAAGGAGAAGGACATCCTGCGCGTCGAAGGCCCGTTCGGCAGCTTCTTCCTGCGCGAGGATTCCGACAAGCCGCTGATCCTGATCGCCTCGGGCACCGGCATGGCGCCGATCAAGGCGATCGTCGAGGACATGATCTGGAAGCGCAGCGAGAGGAAGGCCTTCCTCTACTGGGGTTGCCGCAGCAAGGTCGACCTGTACCTCGACGACTGGGCCCGTGACGCCGCGACGCGGATGGCGAATCTGCATTACGTGCCCGTGCTGTCCGAGCCCAAGCCGGAGGACGACTGGCACGGCCGCACCGGCCTCGTCCACCAGGCCGTGATGCACGACCATCCCGACCTCACCAACTGGCAAACCTATGCCTGCGGCGCGCCGATCATGGTCGAGTCGGCGCAGCGCGACTTCGTCGCACGCTGCGGCCTGCCGGACGACGAGTTCTACGCCGACTCGTTCACCTCCGAGGCCGACAAGCACGGCCCGCTCGGCTGACGCCATGGCTTTGGCGACACGCAGACACACGTTGATCACGATCGGCGGAGCGATCGCGGCTGCCGTCTCGCCAGGCCTCGCCTTCGCCCAATCCCGGCCGCTGCGCCTCGTCGTTCCGTATCCGCCCGGCGGCCCGCTCGACATCGTCGCCCGCGCGCTCGCCGAGAAGGTGAAGGACAGCGTCGGCGTCGTCGTCGTCGAGAACCGCGCCGGCGCGGGCGGCAACCTCGGCGCCGACGCCGTCGCGAAGGCGGCGCCCGACGGCACGACGATCGTGATGGGCGCGGTCGCGACCCACGCCATCAACCCGTGGCTGTTCGCGAAGATGCCGTACGACCCGATCCGTGACTTCACGCCGATCACCGGCGTCGCGCGCGTGCCGAACGTGCTCGTCATGACGCCCGAGACGGCAGCGCGCCTGAAGATCGCGAGCGTCGCCGATCTCGTGGCCTTCGCGAAGAAGCATCCCGGCCAGCTCAACTACGGCTCGGGCGGCAACGGCAGCGCCGGCCATCTCGCCGGCGAGATGTTCAAGGCGCAGGCCGGCGTCTTCATGGTCCACATCCCGTACGCCGGCGGCAGCCCGGCGCAGCTGGCGCTGCTCGCCGGCCAGGTCGACCTCAACTTCGACAACCTCGCCACCGCGTCGGCCAACATCAAGGCCGGCAAGCTCAAGGCGCTCGCGATGACGACGGCGCACCGCTCGACCGCGATGCCCGAGGTGCCGACGATCGCCGAGTCGGGCGCGAAGCTCGGCCTCGCGCGCTTCGACATCGACACCTGGTTCGGCCTGTTCGGTCCGGCACACCTCACGCCGGAGACCACCGCGCGCCTCAACAAGGCCTTCGTCGATGCGCTCGCCTCGAGCGAGCTGAAGAGCCGGCTCGCCGGCCTGTACGCCGAGCCGATGGCGATGTCGCCGGAGCGCTTCGGCAGCTTCGTCAAGGCCGAGCTGGCCAAGTACGAGCCGCTCGTGAAAAGCTCCGGCGCCAAGGTCGAGTGAGAGGGTTTCCCGTCGGGACCGTTTGCTAGACTCGATCGGTCCTCTCCCGTCCCGTTGTCAGGCCTCCTTTTCGCACGCATGACTGTCGCCAACACCCCATTGCAGAGCGAGGTCGCCGCGCTCCTCGTCGAAGCCCTGAACCTCGACATCGCTCCCGCATCGATCGACCCCGACGCGCCGCTCTACGGCGAAGGGCTCGGACTCGACTCGATCGACATCCTCGAGGTCGCGCTGGTCGTGTCGCAACGCTACGGCTTTCAGCTCCGCTCCGACGACGAGGACAACGTGCGCATCTTCAAGTCGCTGGCGACGCTCGCCGCGCACATCGAAGCGAACCGACAGGGCTAGGGCCCGCGCTGACGCATGCGTTCCCGTGCGTTCGCCGTCGTCCTGGCCGGCATCGCCTACGTGCTCGGCTCGTACTGGCTGATGGCGAACGCGTCGGGCTCGGCGTGGCACGCGGTCGTCGCGGTCGCGCCGATGCTGTTGCTGGCCGCGGCGCTGGCATGGCAGCGGCAGCAGCGCGTCTTCGCGTCGGTCCTCGCTCTCGCCGCGGCGGTCCTGCTGTTCCAGGCGCGCGACGGCGGCGGACTGTCGTCGGAGTCGATCTACGTCTCCGAGCACGTCGCCATCCACCTGCTCCTCGCCACGGTTTTCGGCCTGACGCTCAAGGCGGGACGCGAGTCGCTGATCACCGCTCTCGCACGCCGCGTCCACGGCAGCCTGACACCCGACATGGAAATCTACTCGCGCAAGGTCACGGTCGCCTGGACGGTCTACTTCCTGGCGATGGCCGCCGTGTCAGCGCTCCTCTTCGCCTTCGCGTCGTTCGCCACCTGGGCGGCCTTCGCCACGCTGGCGACGCCGTGCGCGATGCTGGCGCTGTTCGTCGGCGAGCATCTGCTGCGCTATCGCCTGCATCCCGAGTTCGAACGCGCGACGCTGGCCCAGGCCGTGCGCGCCTACGCCAGCCGCGGCGGCCCGCATGAGTGACAGCGCGCTGATCGGCGCCGGCGACCTCGACGCGCCGTTCGCCACGCGTGCCGGCGCGACGATCTCGCGTCGCCGATTCCTGGCCGACGCGAGCGCGCTCGCCGAGCGGTTGCCCGCGAACGGCGCGATGCTCAACCTCTCGACCGACCGCTACCGCTTCGCGCTCGGATTCGCCGCGGCGCTGCTGCGCGGCCACAGCAGCCTGCTGCCGCCGAACCATCTCGCCGACACAGTCGCGCGCCTGCGTGCCCGCTTTGCCGACGTCTACGCGCTCGTCGAAGGGGACGGCGACAGTCACGGCTTGCCGACGGTGCGCCATCGCGAGGGCGACGGTGCCGACGCGCCGTCTGCCGTCGACACCGTGCCGCGCATCGACGACGACCTCGTCGCCGCCTACGTTCTCACCTCGGGCTCGACCGGCGACCCCGTGCCGCACGCGAAGCCATGGGGACTGCTCGTGCGCAACGCGACGGCAGGAGCGAGCCGCCTTGCCGCGTCGCTCGGACGCGCCGACGTGCGCGGCGTCTCGCTCGTCGCCACCGTGCCGGCGCAGCACATGTACGGCTTCGAGTCGAGCGTGCTGCTCGCGCTGCACGGCGGCTCGATCCTCGACGCCGGCCGACCGTTCTTCGCCGCCGACGTCGCCGCCGCGCTCGCGCTCGCGCCTGCGCCTCGCGTGCTGGTGACGACGCCGTTCCACCTGAAGACCGTGCTCGATGCCGACGTCGCGCTGCCGGAGGTCGCGCTCGTGCTCTGCGCGACCGCGCCGCTCGCGCCGCAGCTCGCGGCCCGCGCGGAGGCGCGCTTCGGTGCGCCGCTGGTCGAGATCTACGGTTGCACCGAGGCCGGCCAGGTGGCGACACGGCGCACGGTCGCCGGACCCGAGTGGCGCACCTTCGACGGCCTCGCCGCGAGCGGCGACGGCGACGCGGTGATGATGAGCGGCGGCCACGTGCTCGAGCCGACCGTGCTGGCCGACGTGCTCGAGGTCGAGAACGCACACACTTTCCGCCTGCTCGGCCGATCCAACGACCTGATCAACGTCGCCGGCAAGCGCAGCTCGATCGGCCATCTCAACTTCCACCTCAACTCGATCGAGGGCGTCGTCGACGGTGCGTTCTGGATGCCGCCCGACGATCAGGCCGATGCGCTCGGCATCGTCCGCCTGGTCGCCTTCGTCCTCGCGCCGACGCTCACGCGCGAGCAGATCGTCGAAGCGCTGCGCGGCCGCGTCGATGCAGCGTTCCTGCCTCGGCGCGTCGTGCGCGTCGACGCGCTGCCGCGCGAGGCGACCGGCAAGATCGCGGTCGCCCGACTCGCAGAGCTTGCGGCACGCCGCGCCGGCGACGGAGAGCGGTGATGGACGCAACGTGGGCGAGCGCATTGACCGTCGGCGCCGATCACCCGGCCTTCGACGGTCACTTCCCCGGCCGACCGATCCTGCCCGGCGTCGCCCTGCTCGCCGAGGTCCTCGAAGCGGCCTTCGCCGAGCCCGCGCTCGCGCGCAGCCTCGGCCCCGCGCCGCGGCTCCTCGCTGCCAAGTTCTTCGTCCCCGTCGCGCCGGGCGCGTCGCTGGCAATCGTCTGGCGCGCGACGGCGAAGTCTCTCGACTGGAACGTCAACGACGGCACGCATGACGTCGCGAGCGGGAAGTTCGCGCGCAACGACGCGTCGCCGGCCGCGACGCCGTGAAGGCCGACGGCTCCGCCGCGCCGCTGACCGGCTGGGCGCACCAGCGCGAGCGCTCGAACGCGTGGCAGCTGCACGCGATGCGCTGGATCGCGCTCACCTTCGGCCGGCGCGCGACGCGCGCAGTTCTCCGCGTCGTCGTCTGTGGCGTGTTGCTCAACAGCACGACCCGGCGCGACTCGAAGCGCTACCTCGATCGCGTGCTAGACAGGCCGGCGCGCCTGCGCGACATCCACCGCCACGTCTTCGCCTTCCTGGCCACCGTGCTCGACCGCGTCTATCTGATGCAGGAGCGCTTCGACCAGTTCAGGTTCGATGCCACCGGCATCGAGACGATCCTCGAGCCGATCTCGCGCGGCGAAGGCGTGCTCGCTTTCGGCGCCCACTTCGGCAGCTTCGAGGCGCTGCGCATGATCGGCCACGACAAGGGCCTGCGCGTGGCGATGATCATGTACGAGGACAACGCGCGCCTGATCGGCGATGCCCTCGCCGTGCTGGCGCCGAAGGCGCAGCTGCACACGATCGCGCTCGGCCGCGTCGACGCCATGCTCTCGATCCGACAGTGGCTCGAGGACGGCGGTCTCGCCGGCCTGCTCGCCGACCGGACGCTGCCGGGCCAGTCGCAGCGCTCGAAGTCGATTGCGCTGCCCTTCCTCGGCGCGCCGGCGATGTTCTCCGACGGCCCGTTCCGGCTCGCAGCGATGCTGCGTCGCAAGGTCGTCTTCATGGCGGGCATCTACCGCGGCGGGCGCACGTACGATCTGCGCTTCATCGAGATCGCCGACTTCGGCACGCTCGCCGGTCCCGGCCCGGGCAGTGCCGCGGCGCGCGACCTCGCGATCCGCAGCGCGCTCGAGCGCTATGTCGCGACGCTCGAGACGCTGTGCCGCGAGGCACCCTTCAACTGGTTCAACTTCTACGACTTCTGGGCCCATGCCGAGACGCCTTCCTAATAGCGATCCGCACCCTGGCCCAGGTCGCCGCGACATCGTCATCGCCCGCGCGTTGCTGGCTGTCATCGGCCTCGTGTGCGCGTCGTACGTGTTCGCCGCGACCACGGCGTTCGACCTCGGCGCGCTCACGACGCTGCTCGCCCGCGTCAAGTCCGGCGAAGCGACCTTCGTCGAGAAGCGCCGCGTCGAGATGCTCGACCGCACGCTCGAGTCCTCGGGGCTGCTCTCGTTCCGCGCACCCGACAGCTTCGTGCGCGAGACCCTGAAGCCACGACGCGAGAAGCTTGCGGTCGACGGCAACAGCGTGACGATGAGCATCGGCGAGCGCAGCCGCACGATGGCGCTCGACGCGTCGCCCGAAGCCTCGGTGATCGTCGAGGCGCTGCGCGGCACGCTCACCGGCAACCGCGCGACACTCGAGCGGCTGTTCGAGACGCGCGTCTCGGGCAGTGTGGAGCAGTGGTCGCTCGAGCTCGTGCCCCGCGACCTGCGCCTGCGCGGCCAGGTCGCGTCTGTGCGCGTCTCGGGACGCGACTCGATGGCGCGCGAGGTGCAGGTGCTGCTCGCCGACGGCGATCGCTCGACGATGACGATCGAGCCGGTCGCGGGCGCGCGCGCCGCGCCCTGATTCGGGCCGACCGATGACATCGCGCGCGATCGACGGCCGGCGCGGCCGGCTGGCCATGACGCTGTGGATCGCCGCGTCGGTCGCCGCCGCGGTGGTCGCCTGGCGCACGCACTACGTCGCCGACCTCTCGGCCTTCCTGCCGACGGCGCCGACGCCGGAGCAGGCGGTGCTGCTCGACCAGCTGAAGAGCGGCGCCGCATCGCGGCTCGTGCTGATCGGCATCGAAGGCGCACCCGCCGGAGCGAGCGCCGAGGCCGGCGCTGCCGCGCGCGCCGACGCATCGCGTCGACTCGCCACAGCCCTGCGCGCGAGCCAGCGCTTCGCCTCCGTCGACAACGGCGACCGCGCTGCCTGGGCCGACGCCGGCCGGTTCGTGTTCGAGCATCGCTACGCGCTCAGCCCGGCCGTCGATGCGGCCCGCTTCACGGCCACGGGACTGCGCGACGCAATCGACGACACGTTGTCGCTGCTCGGCACGCCGGCCGGCTCGCTGATCAAGCCGATCCTCTACCGCGACCCGACCGGCGAGACCGTGCGCATCGCCGAAGCGCTGACGCCGGTGCGCGCGCCGAAGAGCGACGGCGGCGTCTGGGTCTCGCGCTCGGTGTCACGAGCCGTGCTGGTCGCGACCACCGCCGCCGACGGCGCCGATCTCGACGGCCAGGAGCAAGCGCTGGCCGCGATCGGTGCCGCGTTCGACGGCCTCGCCGCACCAAGCCTGCGCCTCGTCGTGTCGGGCGCCGGCAGCTTCGCAGTCGCGTCGCGCGCGAGCATCAAGTCCGAGGTCGAGCGGCTCGCGATCCTCGGCTCGATGATCGTCGTCGCCCTGCTGCTCGTCGCCTTCGCATCCCTGCGCGCGCTCGCGGTGGCGATGCTGCCGGTCGCGACCGGCGTGCTCGCCGGCATCGCCGCCGTGAGCCTGGTCTTCGGCCAGGTGCACGGCATGACGCTCGGCTTCGGCACGACGCTGATCGGCGAAGCGGTCGACTACGCGATCTACTACCTCGTGCAGACACACGGCGGCGCGGGCTCGGCCGAGCGCTGGCGGCGCGAGAGCTGGCCGACGGTCCGGCTCGGCCTCTTCACGTCGCTGATCGGCTTCGCGGCGCTCGTCTTCACCGGCTTTCCTGGTCTGGCCCAGCTCGGCGTGTTCTCGATCGCCGGCCTCGTGGCCGCTGCCACGACGACGCGCTTCGTCTTCCCGACGCTCGCGCCCGACGGTGCGCCGGGCGCAGG
>JAYTHL010000267.1:0-4866 GCA_043732605.1 Rhizobacter sp.
CAGGAGAAGTTCGAGAAGGAGCACGGCGTCAAGATCGGCTTCATGAGCTTCTTCGTGAAGGCCGCGGTGGCGGCGCTGAAGCGCTATCCGGTGATCAACGCGTCGGTCGACGGCAACGACATCGTCTACCACGGCTACTTCGACATCGGCATCGCCGTCGGCTCGCCGCGCGGCCTCGTGGTGCCGATCCTGCGCAACGCCGACCAGATGAGCTTCGCCGACATCGAGAAGAAGATCGCCGAGTTCGGCAAGAAAGCCGGCGACGGCAAGCTCTCGCTCGACGACCTCACCGGCGGCACGTTCTCGATCTCGAACGGCGGCGTCTTCGGCTCGATGCTGTCGACGCCGATCATCAACCCGCCGCAGTCGGCGATCCTCGGCGTCCATGCGACCAAGGACCGCGCCGTGGTCGAGAACGGCCAGATCGTCGTGCGTCCGATGAACTACCTCGCGATGTCGTACGACCACCGCATCATCGACGGCCGCGAAGCGGTGCTAGGCCTCGTCGCGATGAAGGAAGCGCTCGAGGACCCGGCGCGCCTGCTGTTCGACATCTGACCATGGCCACGACCGCTACCACGCCCACCACGTTCGACGTCGTCGTCATCGGCGCCGGACCCGGCGGTTACATCGCCGCGATCCGCGCCGCGCAGCTCGGCTTCGCCGTCGCCTGCATCGACGAGTGGAAGAACGACAAGGGCGGCCCCGCGCCTGGCGGCACCTGCACCAACATCGGCTGCATCCCGTCGAAGGCGCTGCTCCAGTCGTCGGAGAACTTCGAGGAGGCCGGCCACCACTTCGCCGACCACGGCATCGTCATCGACAAGCTCTCGATTGATGTCGCGAAGATGATGTCGCGCAAGAAGACCGTCGTGAAGCAGAACAACGACGGCATCCTCTACCTCTTCAAGAAGAACAAGGTCACCTTCTTCCACGGCCGCGGCTCGTTCGTGCGGCGCGGCGACGGCGGCGTGTGGGAGATCGCGGTCGCTGGCGCCAAGGCGGAGACGATCACCGGCAAGCACGTGATCGTCGCGACCGGCTCGAACGCCCGCGCACTTCCGGGAACGCCGTTCGACGAAACGAACGTGCTGTCGAACGACGGCGCCCTCGCGATCGGGGCGGTGCCGAAGACGGTCGGCATCGTCGGCTCGGGCGTCATCGGCCTGGAGATGGGCTCCGTGTGGCGTCGCCTGGGCGCGCAGGTGACCGTGCTCGAGGCGCTGCCGACCTTCCTCGGCGCCGTCGACACGCAAGTGGCCGCCGAAGCCCAGAAGACGTTCACGCGTCAGGGCCTGAAGATCCTGCTCGGCGTCAAGATCACCGGCGTGACGAGCGCGGCCGACAGCGTCAGCGTTGCCTACACGGACGCCGCGGGCGGCGCGCAGACGCTGGACTGCGACAAGCTCATCGTCTCGATCGGCCGCGTGCCCAACACGATCGGCTTGAACGCCGAAGCCGTCGGCCTGGCGCTCGACGAGCGCGGCTTCGTCAGCGTCGACGACGACTGTCGGACCAACCTCGAAAACGTCTGGGCGATCGGCGACGTTGTGCGCGGCCCGATGCTCGCGCACAAGGGCGAGGAAGAGGGCGTCGCGGTCGCCGAGCGCATCGCCGGCCAGAAGCCCCACGTCGACTTCAACACCGTGCCGTGGGTGATCTACACGAGCCCCGAGATCGCCTGGGTCGGCCAGACCGAGCAGCAGCTGAAAGCGGCGGGGCGAGACGTCCGCTCCGGCACCTTTCCGTTCATGGCCAATGGCAGGGCGCGCGCGCTCGGCGACACGAGCGGCTTCGTCAAGGTGATCGCCGACGCGAAGACCGACGAGATCCTCGGCGTCCACATGATCGGGCCGATGGTCTCCGAGCTGATCGCCGAGGCCGTCGTCGCGATGGAATTCAAGGCGTCGTCGGAAGACATCGGGCGCATCTGCCATGCGCATCCGAGCCTGTCCGAGGCGACCAAGGAAGCGGCTCTGGCCGTCGACAAACGGGCATTGAACTTCTGAGTGGGAGTCCGCCAGCTCTACGAGCAGACGCTCGCTGAACGCGGCTTCCACTCCGATCCCGCGCAGTTGCGGGCCATCGACTCGCTCGAGCGCTGCGAGACCGAATGGGCCGACTACAAGGCCCGCCGCTCGAACGCGCTCACCAAGCTGATCGCGCGACCCCCGATCCCGCGCGGCGTCTATCTCTGGGGCGGTGTCGGCCGCGGCAAGAGCTTCCTGATGGACTGCTTCTTCACGGCGCTGCCGCTGCAGAGGAAGACGCGGCTGCACTTCCACGAGTTCATGCGCGAGGTGCACCGCGAGCTCACCGAGATGCAAGGGACGAGCGACCCGCTGCTGCACCTCGGCAAGAGCATCTCGCGGCGTTTCCGGCTGATCTGCCTCGACGAGTTCCACGTCGCCGACATCACCGATGCGATGATCCTGTATCGCCTGCTCGAGTCGCTGTTCGAGAACCGCGTCAGCATCGTCACAACGTCCAATTTCCCTCCCGACGGCCTGTATCCGAACGGCCTGCACCGCGAGCGCGTCCTGCCGGCGATCGACCTCCTGAACACGAAGCTCGCGGTCGTCAACGTCGACGCCGGCACCGACTACCGGCAGACGACGCTGCAGACGGTCGAGCTCTATCACACTCCGCTCGGCGAAGCGGCGGACCGGGCGATGAGCGAGGCCTTCGAGCGCCTCGCCGAGGCCAAGGACGAGAGCCCGATCCTGAGGATCGAGCATCGGGAGATCCGCGCGAGGCGGCGCGCGGGCGGTGTCGTCTGGTTCGACTTCAGGGAGCTCTGCGGCGGGCCGCGCTCGCAGAACGACTATCTCGAGCTCGCGACCCAGTTCCACACCCTCCTGCTCTCTGGCGTGCCGCAGATGTCGCCGCGGCTGGCGTCGGAGGCGCGGCGCTTCACTTGGCTCGTCGATGTCCTCTACGACCGGCGCGTCAAGCTCATCCTGTCGGCTGCCGTCGAGCCCGAGGCGCTGTACACGGACGGGCCGCTGGTCCACGAGTTCCCGCGCACGGTCTCGCGCCTGCGCGAGATGCGCTCGGCGGAATTCCTCGCCGAGTCGCGCCGCACCGTCGACACTTCGCTGACATGAGCCGAGCATCCCTGTCTTCGCTGCCGTCCCTGCGCACGGCGTCCGTGATCGCCGCGGCGATGCTTTCCTGCACGGTCGCAGTCGCGACTCCGGCCGACGACGCCGAGCGCGTGCAGTTCGTTCAGGAGCGTGCCGCGATCGAAGCGCTGCCGTCCCTGCGCACGGCGTCCGTGATCGCTGCGGCGATGCTTTCCTGCACGGTCGCTGTCGCGACTCCGGCCGACGACGCCGAGCGCGTGCAGTTCGTTCAGGAGCGTGCCGCGATCGAAGCGCAGTACACGAGCCGGCACGCCGAGTGCAGCCAGCGCTTCGTCGTGACTTCTTGCGTCGAGGACGCGAAGCGCGACCGCCGCCGCGGGCTCGACGGCTTGCGGGCGCGCCAAATCGTGCTCGACGAGTCGCGGCGAAAGGAGCGCTCGACCGCACGCCGGTCGGAGCTCTCCGGCAATGCCGCGGAGCTGGCGCGGCGCGACGCTGCGCGGGCCAGTCGACCCGCGCCCGCCGCGTCGGACGCGGGTCACGACGAGCCGAGCCGCTCGGCCCAGCCGCGCCAGTCGATCGCGGAACGGACTTCGCCGGCGAAGCGACACGTCGGGGCCGACGATCGAGCGTCCGGCGCGAAGAGCGCGGACAGTGCCGATCGCCAAGCCAAGGAGGGACGCAGCCGCGCGACCTTCGACGCGCGCAAGGAGCAGGCGGCCGAGCATCGCGACGAGGTGCTCGACAAGGCGGCGAAGCGCGCGCAGGAGCACAAGCCCGCGGCTGCGCTGCCGATCCCGACGCCTTGAGACATTGCCGCGAACGCGCGGCGCGTATCGATGCGGACCGCGGCGCACGCGGCCCGACTCGTCAGCCGAGCGGCTCGACGCGCACCAGGGCGAGCGACAGGTTGTCGCCCGATCCGCGCGCCCGCTGACGCGCCTTGCCGACCAGCATCTCGGTCGCTTCGCGCGGCGGCAGCGCGTGGACGATCGCACCGAGCTCGCGCGGGGTGAAGTAGTGCCAGAGCCCGTCGCTGCACGAGAGCACGCTGTCGCCGATCTCGAGCCGGTCGATGTGCTTCTGCGAGAGCGGCGGATCCTGGAACGTGCCAAGGCAGCCTGTGAGCAGGTTCGACTGCGGGTGGCTGTTGGCTTCCTCTTCCGTGATCTGATGCTCGTCGACGAGACGCTGGACGTAGGAGTGATCGATCGAGCGCGTCACCATCTCGGCGCCGCGGAAGTGGTAGATGCGCGAATCGCCGGCGTGGACGAAGTCGCACTCGCGCGTCGGGCTGATCATGAATGCGGCGATCGTGCTGTGCGGCTCCTCTTCGGAGGTGATCGCGGTGAGCTTGATCATCAGGTGCGCTTCGAGCACGAGCTGCTTGAGTGCTTCGGTCGGATCGTCGCGGGTCGGCGCGTAGCGCTCGAACAGTTGCTGGGCGGTGAGGAGCACCTGGTCGGCGGCCTTGCGCCCGCCGCTCTTGCCGCCCATGCCATCGGCGAGCACGCCCATGACGCAGCCCGGAACACGGGCGTGCGGAAGAATCTGCACCTGGTCTTGCTGATAGGCGCGATCGCCGCGATGAATGCCGGTCGTCGCAGACAGCCTGTAGCCCAGGCTCGAGGTGCTCATGGGCGAAAACTATAATCGCTTTGTACCTGCCAAAAAGGCTCAAAACCGCGAACTAGTCGCGAGTCCAAGCAGTCCATGGACGACAACCTGCACTCCCTGCCGCGGCAACTCATCGAACTGCGAATGGAGCACGCGGACCTCG
>JAYTHL010000268.1:0-4853 GCA_043732605.1 Rhizobacter sp.
CTGGCCAGGCGCGCTGTACTGGAAGAGCTCGATGTTCGAGCCCTGGCCGCAGCGCATCATCACGATCTGCTTGATCACCGCCTTCGGGTCGACGTTCACGAGGTCCTGCATGAAGGTGCCCTTGTCGTCCATGAACGGGCCGAAGCGGAAGGCCTCCCTGCACCCGACGACTTCGGTGAAGAATCCCACTGCTTGCTCGACGTCGGGCACGGTGACGCCGATGTGGTCGAGGCCGCGGACGCCGGGAATCGTCCTCTCGCCGGCGAATCCCGCGGATGCGCCGAGCGCGAGGGCGGCGCTCAGCGCGACACGCACGAAGTCAAAGTTCATTTCCGGTCGCCTTTTCTCAGTGGAAAAACCGCGGAGCGCGACGGCGTCACGCCTTCTTGATCGTCTGCGCCAATACGAAGCCGGCCGCGTTCGGCTTGAATACGAGGCTCTTCTTGTAGATCACCGGCTGCACCTGCTGGTAGAGCGGAAGGACGAGCGCGTTCTCGGCGATGTGGCGGTCGACCTTCTTCCAGCCGGCGATGCGCTTGGCCTCGTCCTTCTCGCCCCAGAGCGGGCCGATCATCGCGTCGACCTCCTTGCTCTTCCAGGCCGAGTGCGGGCTCATGCTGAACATCGCGAAGCCGGTCGAGTCGTTCGGGTCGCCGATCGAGTCGCCCCAGTCGTAGTACGCCATCGGCGCGAGCTTGCCGCTCATGCGCAGCTCGAAGTGCTTGGCGATGTCGTAGACCTCGATCTCGGCGTCGATGCCCACCTTGCGCCACATGCCGACGATCGCCTGCACAGTCTCGTAGTCCTTGGGCAGGTAGCCGCGCGTCGTCTGCACCTTGAACTTCACCGGCTTGGCCGGGCTGTAGCCCGACTTGGCAAGCAACGCCTTGGCGAGCTCGGGGTCGTACTTGACCTTGATCGTCGGGTCGAACGCCGCATAGCCTGGCGCCTGCAGCGTGTGGATGACGACGCCGTAGCCGCGCAGCAGGCGCTTGACGATCGCCTCCTTGTCGACCGCGTGCACCGCCGCCATGCGCACGTTCGGGTCGGTCATCGGCTCGACGCTCGAGATGAACATCATCGCGATGTCGGAGATCGGCGCCACCGAGCCGGCGAGGCCCGGCTTGGCCTTCAGCCGGTCATACTCCTCGAAGGGAATGCCGAGCGTGATGTCGGACTTGCCGCTCTCGATCTCGGCGACCCGTGCGCTTGGGTCGGTGACGAACTTGACGGTGACGCTGCGAAAGGCGGGCTTTTGGCCCCAGTACTTGTCGAACGCCTTCAGCTTGACGTAGGAGCCGGCGACGAAGTCCTCGACCAGGTACGGTCCCGAGCCGATCGGCTGCTTCTCGAAGCCGGCGGCGCCGACCTTCTCGTAGTGCTGCTGCGGAATCGCATAGCCGGTGAGGAAGGCCATCCACTTGAACAGATCGGCGACGTACTGCTTGACGTCGCCAGTGATCTTGTTGCCTTCAGCCTTGAGGTTGGCGATGCTCGACCAGATGATCGCGCCAACCGGGTTGCCGGTCTTTGGATCGGCCGCGCGGTTCAAGTTCCAGACAATGTCCTGCGCCGTCACGGGCGTGCCGTCGTGCCAGAAGGCGCCGCTGCGAACTTCCATCTCGACCTTGGTCTTGTCGGCGTTCCAGCCCCACTTGGTGAGCAGGCCCGGTTTGAAGGACGCGTCGTCGTTCTGGTCGATAAACTGGTCGAAGACGCTTTTCCAAAGCGCCTGCAACGTCGGGTTCACCGACGACGGGCCGCTCGTCGGGTCCCAGCTGGGCAGGGAGACGTTGTAGGCGATGGTGAGCGAGTCTGCCGCCTGGCCGAACGCGAGGGCCGGGAAGAGCGCGGTGAGAGGGCCTACGGCGGCGACTCCGCCGGCTCCGAGCATCGTTCGACGGGTCAATGGCTTCATTCGCGCTCCAGGCGACCGCGAGAAGGCGGCCGGGCAAGTTTACTGGTGAAGACTTGGAAGTAAAGTGGCGCGTTCCGCCCCTCTTTCCTTCAGCGAGCCCTGCTATGCCACAACTTCCAATCAATGTTCAGGCCCGCGACGGCAGCGGCCGTTTCGGCGCGTACCTCGCCGTGCCGAAGTCCGGGAGCGGCCCCGGCCTCGTGATTGCGCAGGAGATCTTCGGCGTCAACAAGACGATGCGCGACATCGCCGACGACTACGCCGAGGAGGGCTACGTCGTCCTCGTACCCGACCTGTTTTGGCGCCAGGAGCCGGGCATCGAGCTAGGCCATTCGGCCGAGGACATGCAGCGTGCCTTCGGCTACTACGGCGGCTTCGACGAGGCCAAGGGCGTCGACGACCTCCAGTCGGCGATCGACGTGCTGCGCGCGATGCCGCAATGCGACGGCAAGATCGGCGTGTTGGGCTTTTGTCTCGGCGGCAAGCTCGCCTACCTCGCCGCGGCGCGGACCAACGCCCACGTCGCCGTCTCCTACTACGGCGTCGGCATCGAGAAGGCGATCGGCGAGCTCGGCGAGGTGAAGGTGCGCCTCGTCATGCACGTCGCCGAGCTTGACAAGTTCTGCCCGCCCGAGGCGCAGGCGCAGATCGCCGCCGCCGCGAAGGGCCGCGCCAACGTCGAGCTCTACCTGTATCCCGGCCAGGACCACGCCTTCGCGAGGAAGGGAGGAGATCATTACGACAAGGCATCGGCCCTGATGGCGCACCAGCGAAGCCTCACGGCGCTCAAGCGGGAGATCGGTCCGGTCTACGACCTCGCCGCGCTCTGGGACAAACACTGCGAGTACGAGTTCGCGTCGCGTGACGTCGCGGCGACGATGGCGACGATGGTCGCCGAGCCGTACGTGAACCACGTTCCGACGATGACCGGCGGCGTGGGCGCGAAGATGCTGTCCCGCTTCTATCGGCACCACTTCGTCAACAGCAACCCGCCCGACACGGCGCTGCTGCCGATCTCGCGCACCGTCGGCGCGACGCAAGTCGTCGACGAGATGCTCTTCATGTTCACGCACAACACGGAGGTGCCTTGGATGCTTCCCGGTGTCGCGCCCACGGGCAAGCGTGTCGAGGTGCCGCTCGTGGCAATCATCAAGTTCCGCGGCGACAAGCTTTACCACGAGCACATCTATTGGGACCAGGCGAGTGTGCTGATGCAGATCGGCCTCACCGACCTCACGAAGGCGCCGGTCTCCGGCGTCGAGCAGGGAAAAAAATTGCTCGACGAGACTCTTCCGTCGAACACGCTGATGGCGTCGTGGAAGACGTCCGAGCCCCGCTGAGCGAGGAGTGGCGAGCTAGCCGCTTGTTGAGCGCCGCGGCGGGTTCTGTCGCAATAGTGATGTGAAGACGAACGAAGTTGTGTGCCAGTGCGGGGATCAAAACGCCAGCGAGTGGAACTGATCCGCTGCAGACGAGGCTTGCTCTTTGAGGCCGGCGAGCTGGCCCTTGTTGATCATGTGCATGATCTCGATGCCGGCGATGAGGATGCTCGCGCAGCGAAGGGACTTCAACCCGAGCATGGGTCGCACGATGCGTTTGATCGCCCGGTGATCCTGCTCGACGATGTTGTTGAGGTACTTCGACTGGCGCAGCTCGATGTCTGCGCCGGAGTCGGCACGCATGCCCTCGATGGCCGCCGTGTTGGCGCCGCTCTTCACTGGCCGACGTTGATGTAGGTTTCATCCATTCGCCAGCTGATGCCCACAGGGCGCTTGCGCCGGCGAAACACCGCGGCCAGCACCGGCAGGATCTTGATCGACCAACGATGGACAGAGGCGTGATCGACGAACACGCCCCGCTCCGCCATCATCTCTTCGATGTGGCGCAGGCTCAGCGGTAGGCAACGTACCAGCGCACGCACACCAACATCACCTCCAACGGGTAGTGCATCCGCTTGATCACCTTGCGCAGCGCCTCGATCATCACCATCATCCTGTTGCCCGTCTCCGCTCAGGCTAACAGCGCCGGCCTATTGCGACAAAGCCCGTGCCGCACCGTTATGCCCGTTAGTAAACAACCATCCGGTTTCCGGATGCTCGGCCCAGATTCGGGATGACCTGCTTAGGGTCGACTGCGGCTTCCACGGCTTCTGATCGCCTCGCTTAGAACCTGCCGTTAGGCGGTGGCCCGCCAAATAGCAGACCGGCGCTTGTACCCGGACCCGGCCAGGAGCGGTCGGTCACCAACGTCGGCTCCGCTGCCGCCTGCCGACCCCATATCCGTTGTAGTGGGGGAGAAGTCGCCGATAGGCAGCTTGCTTGTCAACACCCGACGACGCCCGCACGCCGGCCTTAAAAGGCTACAGCGGCGCCCCGCGATTTCATGCACGGGCGGAGGCGCGCCGAACCGCCAGCGGTGCGCCGGGCCCTGCCAGAGGTTGAACTCGGCGTACTCGCCGCACATCGTGACAAGCGTGAAACAAGGAAATTCTGCCGCTTGCTGCGCGTCTTGCCATACGCCGGCGCAGTGCAAAAGCGGCGCGGCCAGCGCCATGAGACTCAGGCGACGCGGATCAGCTTCTTGTTGACGAATTCCTGGATGCCGGCACTCGACAGTTCTCGGCCGTAACCCGAGTTCTTCACACCGCCGAACGGCAGTTCCGGCGATGAGACGGCGCTGGAGTTGATGAAGACCATACCGGTGTCGATGCGCCGGGCGACGGCTCGACCGCGCTCGATGTCGCTCGTGAAGACCGAACCGCCCAGCCCGAAGGGCGAGTCGTTAGCCAGCTTGACCGCGGCATCTTCGTCGGGGACACGGAAGACCAGCGCCACCGGGCCGAAGAACTCCTGGTGATACGCAGGGTTGTCGGGTGCGATGTCGGTCAGGATCGTCGGCTGCATGAACTCGCCGCGCTCGCCCTCGATGCGCCCGC
>JAYTHL010000269.1:0-4839 GCA_043732605.1 Rhizobacter sp.
CGTCGCCCGTTGCGGACACCGTCGCGTCGACGCGCGCCTTGCCCAAGGGCCAGCAGACGCGTGCGGCGATCCTCGATGCCGCGCTCGCGCTGGCATCGCAGATCGGCCTCGAGGGTCTGTCGATCGGCGGCCTCGCGGAAGTGACGGGCATGAGCAAGTCGGGCGTCTTCGCCCACTTCGGCTCGCGCGAGGAGCTGCAGATCTCGGTGGTGCGCGAGTACCACGTGAAGTTCGAGGAAGAGGTGTTCCGCCCGGCGCTCGCCGCCGAGCGCGGCCTGCCGCGCCTGAAGGCGCTGTTCGACCGCTGGCTCAAGCGCGTTTCGGTCGAGATCGATTCCGGCTGCCTCTACATCAGCGGCGCGGTCGAGTTCGACGACCGGCCCGGCCCCGTCCGCGACGCGCTCCTGACGATGGTCAAGACCTGGCAGGCAGCGCTCGAGCGCGCGATCCGCGTCGCCGTCGACGCTGGTCACCTGCCGGAGTCAACCGACGTCGCACAGCTGCTGTTCGAGATCCACGGGCTGATCCTGGCCTTGCACCACGACGCGCGATTTCTGCGCAACGCCGGCGCCGAGCAACGCGCGCGGCGCGGCTTCCAGCGCCTGATCGGCGAGAGCGCCGACCCGCAGGGCGGCACGCGCAGCGCCGCCTGAAGCGCTCGTCTCCTCTTCTTCACACACCGCACATCCTTCCGGAGACCGACCCATGCCGTCCTACACCCCGCCGCTGCGTGACATGCGCTTCGTCCTGCACGAGGTGCTCGACGTCGTCGGCGCCCTGAAGGCCTTGCCGGCGCACGCCGACGTCGACGCCGCGACCATCGACGCGGTGCTCGAGGAAGGCGGCAAGTTCGCGAGCGAAGTGCTCGCGCCGCTCAACGCCGTCGGCGACCTCGAAGGCTGCGTCCTCGACAAGGCGACGCACGAGGTCAAGACCGCGACCGGCTTCAAGCAGGCGTACGCGCAGTACGTCGAAGGCGGCTGGCCGGCGCTGAGTTGCGATCCGGCCTTCGGCGGCCAGGGCCTGCCCTTCGTCGTCAGCCAGTGCCTGTTCGAGATGCTGAACTCCGCCAACCAGGCATGGACCATGTATCCCGGCCTCTCGCACGGCGCCTACGAGTGCCTGCACACGCACGGCTCCGAGGAGCAAAAGCGCCTCTATCTCGGCAAGCTCACGAGCGGCCACTGGACCGGCACGATGTGCCTGACGGAGCCGCAGTGCGGCACCGACCTCGGCCTGCTCCGCACGAAGGCCGAGCCCGTCTTGAGCGAAGGGAAGGGCGACGGCACCTACAAGCTCACCGGCAACAAGATCTTCATCTCCGCCGGCGAGCACGACATGGCGGAGAACATCCTCCACCTCGTGCTGGCGCGCCTGCCCAATGCGCCGCCCGGCTCGAAAGGCATCTCGCTTTTCATCGTGCCGAAGTGGAACGTGAAGGCCGACGGCTCGCTCGGCGACCGGAACGGCATCTGGTGCGGCGGCCTCGAGCACAAGATGGGGATCCACGGCAACGCGACCGCGCAGATCGTCCTCGAGAACGCGGTCGGCACGCTCGTCGGCGCGCCGAACAAGGGCCTCGCGGCGATGTTCGTGATGATGAACGCGGCGCGGCTCGGTGTCGGCATGCAGTCGCTCGGCCTGACCGAAGTCGCATACCAGAACGCCGCCGCCTACGCGAAGGAGCGGCTGCAGATGCGCTCGCTCTCCGGCCCGAAGGCGCCCGACAAGCCGGCCGATCCGATCCTCGTCCATCCCGACGTGCGCAAGATGCTGCTGACGGCGCGCGCCTTCGCCGAGGGCGGCCGTGCTCTGGCGGTGTTCACGACGCTCCTGCTCGACCGCGAGATCGCCAGCGCCGACGAAGACGAGAGGAAGGAATGCGCCGACCTGGTCGCGCTGCTGACGCCGATCGTCAAGGCCTTTGTCACCGACAACGCCTGGATCGCGACCTCGAACTGCCTGCAGGTCTTCGGCGGTCACGGCTACATCCGCGAATGGGGCATGGAGCAGTTCGTGCGCGACTCGCGCATCAACATGATCTACGAGGGCACGAACACGATCCAGTCGCTCGACCTGCTCGGCCGCAAGGTGCTCTCCGACAACGGCGCGAAGCTGAAGAAGTTCGGCAAGCTGGTCGAGGCCTTCGTCGAGGAAGAGGGCACGAACGAGGCGATGCAGGAGTTCGTGAATCCGCTCGCCGACCTGGGCGGCAAGGTCACCAAGCTCACGACCGAGATCGGCATGAAGGCGTTCCAGAATCCCGACGAGGTCGGCGCCGCGGCGGTCGACTACCTGCGCGTCTGCGGCCACCTCGTCTTCGCCTACCTCTGGGCCCGCATGGCGAAGGTCGCGCTCGAGAAGGAGTCGTCGGGTGATACCTTCTACGTCGCGAAGCTCGCGACCGCGCGCTTCTATTTCGCCAAGCTCCTGCCCGAGACGGCAGGCCTGATCCGCAGCGCCCGTGCCGGCGCCGCGCCGATGATGAATTTCGATGCCGCCCTGTTCTGACCGGATGCCCACCACCATGACGATGTCCAAACGAAGCCTCTTCCTCGCCTGCGTCCTCGCCGGCTCGGCCCTCTCCGCGCTGGCCCAGTCGACCACGCCGGCGGGCCTCTGGAAGACGATCGACGACGGCACCAAGAAGGACAAGTCGCTGGTGCGCATCGTCGAGACCGGCGGGGTCTTCACCGGCAAGGTCGAGAAGATCGTCGACCCCGACTCGCCGAAGGACGCGACCTGCAAGGACTGCGGCGACGAGCGCAAGGACCAGCCGGTGCTCGGCATGACGATCATCCGCAACGTCAAGGCGAGCACCGACGACAAGATGGTGTTCGAGGGCGGCGACATCCTCGACCCGAACAACGGCAAGGTCTACCGCGTCAAGCTCAAGCTCGTCGACGGCGGCGCGAAGCTCGACGTGCGCGGCTACATCGGCACGCCGATGCTCGGCCGCACCCAGACCTGGATCCGCGTCGAATAACCGGGACTCTCCAATGAATCGATTCAACGTTCGCAAGGTCGCCGTCCTCGGCGCCGGCGTCATGGGCGCGCAGATCGCGGCCCACCTCGTCAACGTCCGCGTTCCCGTGATCCTGTTCGACCTGCCCGCGAAGGACGGCCCGAAGAACGGCATCGTCACGAAGGCGATCGAAGGTCTCAAGAAGCTCAAGCCCGCGCCGCTCGGCGTGCCGGAGGACGCGGCGCTGATCGAGGCCGCGAACTACGAGGAGCACCTCGACAAGCTGAAGGACTGCGACCTGATCATCGAGGCGATCGCGGAACGCATGGACTGGAAGCTCGACCTCTATACCAAGGTCGCGCCGGCGATCGCGCCGCACGCGATCGTCGCCAGCAACACCTCGGGACTGAGCATCACCAAGCTTTCCGAGGTGCTGCCCGAGTCGATCAAGCCGCGCTTTTGCGGCATCCACTTCTTCAACCCGCCGCGCTACATGGCGCTGGTGGAGCTGATCGCGACGCCGACGACCGAGCCGCAGATCCTCGACCAGCTCGAGGCCTTCGTGACGACGGCGCTCGGCAAGTCGGTGGTGCGTGCGCAGGACACGCCCAACTTCATCGCCAACCGCGTCGGCATCGCCGGCATGCTGGCGACGATGAAGGAGGCCGAGACCTACGGCCTCAGCTACGACGTCGTCGACGACCTCACCGGCAAGAAGCTCGGCCGGGCGAGCTCGGGCACGTTCCGCACCGCAGACGTCGTCGGCCTCGACACGATGGCGCACGTCATCAAGACGCTGCAGGACAACCTCAAGGACGACCCGTTCTATCCAGCGTACGCGACGCCGCCGGTGCTGCAGAAGCTGCTCGATGCCGGCGCGCTCGGCCAGAAGACCGGCGCCGGCTTCTACAAGAAGGTCGGCAAGGACATCCAGCGCTTCGATGCTGCGACGGGCACGTACGTCGCCGGCGGCAGCAAGGCCGACGAGGTCGTCGCGCGCATCCTCAAGAAGCCGCCGGCCGAGCGGCTCAAGCTGCTGCACGAGTCGAAGAATCCGCAGGCGCAGTTCCTGTGGGCGATCCTGCGCGACAGCTTCCACTACGCCGCCGTCCACCTCGCCGACGTCGCCGAGAGCGCGCGCGACATCGACTTCGCGATGCGCTGGGGCTTCGGCGCGAGCCAGGGGCCGTTCGAGCTCTGGCAGCAGGCCGGCTGGACGCAGGTCGCGCAGTGGGTGAAGGACGACATCGACGCCGGCAAGGCGCTCTCGAGCGCGCCGCTGCCGCCGTGGGTGTTCGAGGGACTCGGCGGTGGCGACGCCGGCGTGCATCGTCCGGAAGGCTCGTACAGCGCGGCGCACGCGCGCTTCGTCGCGCCGAGCACCTTGTCGGTCTATCAAAGGCAGCCGTTCCGCGACAACGTCGTGGGTTCCGATGCGGCCGCGCCGCTGAAATCGGGCACCGAGGTGTTCAAGAACGACGACGTGCGCGTCTGGTCGCTCGACGGCGAGGTGCTGATCGCGAGCATCACCGCCAAGCTGCATCTGATCAGCCCTGGCGTGATCGACGGGCTGCTGAAGTCGGTCGAGCTCGCCGAGCAGTCGTACAAGGGCCTCGTGATCTGGTCGCCGGACGACGTGTTCTCGGCTGGCGCCAACCTCGAGGCGCTGATGCCGATCTTCATGAAGAGCGGCGGCAAGGGCATCCTGCCCGAGGTCAAGAAGCTGCAGGACGCGATGCTGCGCATGCGCTATGCGGCCGTGCCGGTCGTGGCCGCGATCCGCGGCATCGCGCTCGGCGGCGGCTGCGAGATGGCGCTCTACACGTCGCGCCGGGTCGCGGCGATGGAGAGCTACATGGGCTTCGTCGAGGTCG
>JAYTHL010000270.1:0-14775 GCA_043732605.1 Rhizobacter sp.
GCGCTCGAGGCGCTGCTGCCGGTCGCGTCGGAGCCGGCGGCGCTCGATCAGCCCGTCAGCGTCGTCTTCGCCGTCGACAAGTCGGGCAGCATGGCCGAGGGCACCGGCGGCGTCGATCGCTTCCAGCTCGCGCAGCGAGCCGTGCTGGACACCGCGCACTCGCTCGGCGAGCGCGATCGGCTCGGCGTCGTGCTGTTCGACGTCGCGCCGCGCGTGCTGATTCCACTCGGCCCGCGCACGAACGGCGTAGCCGCGCTCGAGCGCGACTGGCGCGCGAGCCCGAACGGCGGCACGCGGCTCGCGCCGGCGCTCGAAGCGGCGATCGACGAGCTCGAGCGCTCGGGCTCGGGCCGACGGATGCTGGTCGTCGTCACCGACGGCTTCACCGACGATGCGCCGATCGCTGCGCTGAAGGCACGACTGGAACGCGCGCGCATCGAGACGATCGCGCTCGCCATCGGGCCCGACGCGGATGTCGTCGCCCTGCAGCGCCTGTTCGGTGCAGCAGAAGGACAGGTGCTGCGCGTCAACGAGGTCGCCGAGCTGCCGGCCGTCATGCGTGCCGGACTCGAGCGGCGCCGGGCGCGCGTCGAGCACGGCACGATTGCCGTCGAGCAGCGTGTGGCATTGCCGTTTCAACCGGGGATGCTGAGCGAGTGGCCGGCCGTTGCCGCGCACGCCGTGACGCGCGCCCAGGCTGGCGCCGTCGTCGCCGTGCAGAGCCGCCAGGGCGATCCGCTGATCGCGTTCCAGCGATCGGGCCGCGGCCGAGTCGTCGCCGTGACCAGTGGCTTCGGTCCGTGGACACCGGCCTGGCTGTCCTGGCCCACGTGGCCGCAGCTGGCGGGCGGTCTGACGGATTGGGTGAGCGGCACGTCGCAAGGCGGCGCGGTCGCTGTCACCGTGTCGGATCTGCCGAAGGGACTGCGGATCGACGCGGATCTGCCGTCGGGCACGGATCGGATCGACGGCGTCGGGACGTCGATCGAGGTCAGCACGCCGACGAGCAAGAGCCTGGCGCTGGCAGTCGAGCGGGTCGCACCTGGCCGGTTGCAGGCGATGCTGCCCGATGGCGGCGCCGGCCTCTACACCGTCGTCGTGACCACGGCGGCAGGGACCCAGCGACAACTGCACCTGCGGCGGCAGCGTGCCGAGAGCGAGCATTGGGGCACGAATCCGGCGCTGGTCGCATGGCGCAACGAAGGTCTGATGGAGGACTGGATTCCAAACCTCGCGACGACGGGGCGCAATGCCGATCGAGCCGCCCGGCCAATCGATCGTTCTCTCGTGGCACTCGCATTGGCCCTCTTCGTGTGCGGCATCCTCGTCGATCGCGCATCGCTCCCGAGTCGGACCATCACGGAGATCCTGCGTTCAGGTCTTCGACGGGCATCCCGAGCCGCAGGTAGTCGCGTGCCCACTCGCCGGCCGCGCCGGCGGCGAGGGCGGCCGGCTGGCCATCGGCGACGAGGCTGCCGCCGCGCATGAGCAGCACGCGCGCGCCGAGCTCGACGGCGTCGGCCGCATCGTGGGTGATGAGGATCGCGCCCGCGACCGTCGCAAGCCGCGCCTTGAGCCGCACGATCAGATCGGCGCGCGTCAGGCGATCGACGTTGCCGAACGGTTCGTCGAGCAGCAGCAGCTTCGACCGCGCCGCCATCGCGCGCGCCAGCGAGACGCGCTGCGCCTCGCCGCCGGAAAGCGTCGTGACTTCACGGCCGTCCATGTCGCGCAGACCATGTCGGCGAGCGGGTGGCGCGCCCGGAGGTCGCGCTCGGCCCGGGGCAGGTCGCGGATCGCGAAGGCGACATTGCCGACGGCGTCGAGATGAGCAAGAGCGTCGCGTCCTGGAAGGCGAGGCCGAGCGCGCGATGCTCGGGCGCGACACTCGCGCGGGCGGCAACGGACACCTCGTTCCGAATAGCGCGATGGTGCCGGCCGTCAGCGCGTCGAAGCCCGCGATCATGCGCAGCAGCGAGGTCTTGCCGCTGCCCGACGGTCCGAGGATCGCGACGAGCTCGCCCGGCGCCATGTCGAACGCCATGCCACAGCCGCCCAAGGGCCCCTGTCCCAGTGCCGCGGCGAGCTCGCCGAAGGGATCGCGACGATGCTCTCCTGAGAACGCCATCGTTCGACCCCTCCACTTTGGGGGAAGCACGTCGATTTGACCATCCACCAGCCGAATGGATCGAATCGATGCGACTAGGCGATTTCCCTGCCCGCAAAGCCGGCCGCGAGAAACCGGGCCGGCCACTCGCCGAAGGCGCCGGCGGCGATCTGGTCGAAGCTGCCGAAGGCGACGACGCGACCGGCCTTGAGGACCATCGTGACGTCGCTCAGCTCCATCGCGTCGGCGGGGTCGTGGGTGACGATCGCGGCAATGCCACGGCCGGCGCCGTGCCTGATCCTGCCGCCGATCCGGGCGAGCAGATCGGCGCGGCACATCCGGTCGACACTCGCGAACGGCTCGTCGAGGAGCAGCATGCTGGCCTCGAACGCGAGGGTGCGCGCAAGCTGCACACGTTGCGCTTCGCCGCCGGACAGCTCCCAGACCCGGCGCCGATCGAAGCCCGGCAGGCCGACATCGACCAATGCCTGCCGCGCCGCGGCGATCCGCGTCGGATTCCTCTCGCGCACGCCGAGGTGAACGTTGCCGATCGCGTCCATGTGCGGCATCAGCGCGGGTTCCTGGAAGGCGAAGGCCAGACCGCGCTTTTCGGGCAGGACGTCGACCCGGCCCGCCGACGACACGAGCTCGCCGTCGATCTCGATCGTCCCTGCCTGCGAGGCCTCGAATCCGGCCAGGAGTCGCAGCAGAGTCGTCTTGCCGGACCCCGACGGGCCGAGGATCGCGAGCGTGCTGCCCCGCGCCAGGCTGAAGCTGATGTCGTCAAGCCGGCCTTCGAGGGTCAGCCCCGTCGCCTTGAGGAACACTTGCGCGATCACGAGAGCCTCCCGGCCTTGTCGAGCCTCGAGAGCCAGACGCTCACCACCGCCAGCGCCGGGAGCATCAGCAGCTGGGAGATCAGCACCCAGTTCGCGATCGCCAGCTCGGAGTGGAACCTCGCGAGGGAGTGGATCTTGATCGCGGGCGACTGATAGCCGAAATGCTGCAGCGTGATCGCGATCTCGAGCTCCTTGATCGCTTCCATGAAGACCATGGCGGCTCCTAGCGCGATGGCCGGCGCAGACATCACCAGGACATGGCGCCAGACCTCGAGCCTTCCGATCCCGGCGGCGCGCAGCGCGTCTCGCAGCGACTCGTTCTCGCGGGAAATCCGGTCGAGCACCGGCAGCAGCGCGAAGGGTGCGAGCTTCGCGGACTGCGCCAGCAGGAGCGGCAGCTTGCCGTCGCGCGCCGAACCCATCAGCTCGCCGAGCCAGGAGCCGTCCGCGGTCGCCGACAGCCACGCCAGCGCGAGCGCCATCGGCGGCACGAAGAGGTTGGCCGCCAGAAGCCAGGGCAGTCGCTCGGGGAGGGCGCCTTTCGTTCCGGGGCGCAGGCAGATCGAAAATGCGCAACCCGCGAGCGCGAGCGCGATCGCGACCGCTCCCGAGGTGGCCAGCGCGCTTCCCATAGCGGCGAGCGACTTGCCCCAGCCCAGCCATCGCCCGTCGATGGCCCACACGACGTACTGCCACTCGGGCGCGGCCAGCGCCAGCGCGAAGCAGAGCGCCGACCACGTCACGACCCCGAGCAGCATGGCGCGGGGTGGCTTCGTCCTGACGAGTTGCGCACCGCCTGCGACCCCGGCGAACTGGCGCGGCGGATGACGTCGCGCGCGCGCCGACGCCAGCCACGCGATGACCAGCGCCGGCCCGACGGCGGCCAATGCCACGACCGCAGCGACCTGGGCGCTCTGCGCGCCGTTCCACATGTCGTGAAAGGCGACGCCGAAAGTTCTGGTCCCGTTGCGCTCGGCCGTTCCGTAGTCGCCGAATGCCCGAGCTGCGGCAAACAGCGCGGCGCCGACCAGCGGTGCCGCCAGCAACGGCGTCCACACGCGGACGATCCGCGCGCCAGGGCCCATTCCCGATGCGGCCGCGGCTTCGCCGAGCGAGGGCGGCAGCCTCGAGATCGCGACCCGCAAGGCCATGTAGGACCACGGTGCGGAGCTGAAGCCGATCTGCACGGCCATCGGCACGGCGCCGTGCGACCAGCGGCCGAGATCGAGGCCGGCCCAGGCGCCCGCGGCCGCATAGGGCGCGAGCAGCATCGGCGCCAGGGCTGCGAGCTCCACGAGGAAGGCGCCCTTGAAGCGGTACAGCGAGACCGCCGCGGCCTGGGGAGCCGATGCGGCGATCGTCACGAGCGCGGCGAGCACGCACACGCCCACGGTCTGGCCGGTCTGGGCAGCGAGCGTTCCGTTGAACCAGATCGCGATCCACTCAATGGACTCGGCGCTGTTGGACAGCGCCGACATGGCGAGCTGGGCGAGGGGAAAGAAGACCGCCAGCAGCGCCACCGATGCGCAGGCCCACGCCGCCAGCGACCTGCCGGGCCGCAGCGGCGAGTCCCTGGCGATGCCCAGGACCGCGCTCGGGGCCGGCATGTCGATCAGTTGCTCGGACCGCTGTCGTACTTGATCTTCTCGACGTACTTGATGACTTCCGGGCGCTTGTCGGCCATGCCCTCGAGGGAGACGAAGTTGATCTTGAATCGACCGTTCTTCAGTCCCTGGTCGGCGCCCATCTGCACCATCGACGCATGGGGAGCGATGTTCGGGAGGACGGAGTACTGCTTGGTGCGTTCGACGATCAGCCGCTGCGTCTTCTCGCTGGCCATGTACTCGGCGAACATCCGCGCGGCGCCACGGTTCTCGGTCGACGTGGTCAATGCGACCGCCGACCGCATGATGAATGCACCGTCGTCCGACTGATTGGGAAAGATGTATCTGGTCGCCTGCCCCCACTTCGTCTGACTCTTGTGCTCGAACATCTTCGGGTAGTAGTAGCTGTTGAGCAGCGCCACGTCGCAGACGCCTTCCATGATCGCCTTGGCCTGCTCGCGGTCGTCGCCCTCGGGTGCGCGCGCAAGGTTCCTGGCGATGCCCGAGATGACCTTCTTCGTCTTCTCTTCGCCCCAGGCCTTGTACATCTGGTCGAAGACGGCGATGTTGTAGTCGTGCTTGCCGCTTCGGCTGCAGACCTTGCCCTGCCACTCGGGCTTGGCCAGATCCTCGTAGCTCGTGATGGCGCCGGCTTTGACGCGGTTCTTCGACACGACGATGCCGCGCGCCCGATAGGCGTCGACGAAGTACTGGCCGTCCTTGTCGCGGAACTGCGCCGGGATGCTCTTCTCGATGGCAGGCGACTCGAGTCTGGACAAAAGGCCCTTGCGCTTCGCGAGCTCGATCAGCTCGGCATCCTTGGTGATGATGACGTCGGCCTCCTTGGGCCGGCTTTCCAGGCGGGCCACGAGACCTTCATCGAGGAACACCGCATCGATCTCGATCCCGGTGTCGCGCTCGAACGCCTCGAACAACGGCTGCATGAGACCGTCGGACGTGCGGTCGGTGATGACCTTGATCTCGACGCCGTCGTACTTGGACTTCGCGCTCGGCTTGGCCGCGTAGGTCCCGACAGAGACGGCCGCGGTCAGGGTGAGCGCGAGCGTCGTCGTGATGAGTTTCATGTTGTCTCCGTGGATGAAGTGAAGGCGGTCGTTGCCGAAAACGGATCAGCTCCAGAACAGGACGCGATCGCGCGACTTGTCGAGCGCAAGGAAGCCGCCCATCGTGATGCGCGCATGCGGACCCGAGATCCGGCGGACGCGATGCAGGCATCGACCCGACGCGAGCAGGAACAGGTCGCCGGGGTGCGTGACGATGCGCACGCTGTCGCAGCTGTCCTCGATCGCCTCCAGGTCGTAGGAGTAGCCGTTGGGCAGCTTCGGCAGCGTCGTGTCGTCGGACGCGGCGCCGTAGACGAAGAGCTCGCCGCCCGACTGCGGTGCGCGCAAGGTCGCCACGTAGCTGATCAGCGTGCGCGTGTCGACCTGCTGCGAGAGCTCGCGGTACAGGTCGAGCCGGTAGTGGTAGTCGTGGTGGATGCCGATCTGCCGGCCGTCGACGAGGCGGCGGATCGTGAACGGCAGGTAGTCGCGGCCGTCGGACGCGCGCGGCAACTCGACCGCGCGTCCGCCCGAAAAGCGAGCGAGCGCGGCGCGGATCTCGCGGGCCGCGTCGTAGCCGCCTTCGAAGACCGCGACGGCCTTCGACCCGTGCGTCGCCGCGCTGCTGAGATAGTCGTCGAGCGATGCGCCGCGCGGCGCCTGGAACGTCGGCGTGGCGGGCGTGTCGGTGCCGAGGAGCTGCACGTCCTCGACCGGCATCTTCAGGTTGGGCCGTGCCCACGCGAGGGGGCGCGTGTCGGAATCGAGTTCCTCGCCGACGGCGGTGAGCGTCGCGGAGTCGAACGCGTTGCGCACGACGATCACGTCGAGCGCATCGTCGTACATCTCCTCGATGGCGTTGGCGACCGACGAGGTGTCGCGCGCGTCGACGTCGAGGGCGCGCACCGATCGTCGAAGGCGGGGCGCGATGCGATCCCGGAGTTTCGTCATGCACGCAGGCTAGGCGGGGGACGCAGGTTCGTCAAGACAGAGGCACCCGC
Organism: Rhizobacter sp.; assembly: GCA_043732605.1. Lineage (GTDB taxonomy): Bacteria > Pseudomonadota > Gammaproteobacteria > Burkholderiales > Burkholderiaceae_C > Schlegelella_A. The sequence goes on from JAYTHL010000270.1 coordinate 6,616, forward strand.
CGAAACGGGCGGTGGGGAGAGCGTGCGAGGCGTCATGGATCGCCCCCCGAGTCGGGGGGGCGACGCCCGGGCAGGGCCGCTACACTTCTGCGGGTACCGAACCGGGCAGGCTGGAGCTCGCGGCGCACGTCGCTGCGACTACACGACAGGGGAGCACCAAGTTGTACGAGGTACACAGCGCTGCCCCCACGGTTCGGCGCCGGTCTTGTCGAAGGGTTGACCAGCGTGCAGCTCCTCGCAACGAACCCTCGTCACGGGGCCTTTCTTGACGCCGACCCTGGTGCTCGACGTCGTCGGGCTGACCCCCGGTTTGCTGGCGCACGCCCCTCATCTGAAGGCGCTCGCCGACGGCGGCGCGATGCGTCCGCTCACCACCGTCCTGCCCGCGGTGACGACGACCGTCCAGTCGACGATGCTCACCGGCGCATCTCCGCGCGACCACGGGATCGTCGGCAACGGCTGGTACTTCCGCGACCTTTCCGAGATCTGGCTCTGGCGCCAGTCGAACAAGCTCGTCGGCGGCGAGAAGGTGTGGGATGCGGCGCGGCGCCTAGATCCGTCGTTCACGTGCGCCAAATTGTTCTGGTGGTACAACATGTACGCCGACGTCGACTTCGCAGTCACGCCGAGGCCGATGTACCTGGCCGACGGCCGCAAGCTCCCCGACATCCACACGCATCCGTCCGGTCTGCGCGACGAGCTGCAAGGCGCGCTCGGCCCGTTCCCGCTGTTCCGCTTCTGGGGTCCGGGCGCCGACATCGCATCGAGCCGCTGGATCGCCGAGAGCGCGCTGCATGTCCTGGAACACCAGCGTCCGACGCTCACGCTCGTGTACCTGCCGCACCTCGACTACGACCTGCAGCGCCTCGGCCCGAACCATCCCGACATCGCTGCCCAGGTCGCGGCCGTCGATGCGCTCTGCGCGCCGCTGATCGCCAAGGCGAAGTCGATCGGCGGTCACGTCGTCGCGCTCTCCGAGTACGGCATCACCGAGGTCTCGCGACCGGTGCACATCAACCGCGCACTGCGCGAGGCTGGCTGGCTGAAGGTGCGGCTCGAGCTCGGTCGCGAGCAGCTCGATGCCGGCGCGTCCGATGCCTTCGCCGTGGCCGATCACCAGATCGCGCATGTCTACGTGGCGCGCCCGGAGCTGATTCCCGAAGTCGCGGCCTGCATCGCGGCGCTGTCAGGCGTGGAGACGGTGCTCGACGACGCGGGCAAGCACGTGGCCGGGCTCGACCATCCGCGTTCCGGCGAGCTCGTGGCGATCGCCAAGGCCGACAGCTGGTTCACCTACTATCATTTTCTCGACGACGCCAAGGCTCCGGATTTCGCACGCACGGTCGAGATCCACAGGAAGCCGGGCTATGACCCGGCCGAGCTGTTCTTCGATCGCACGATCGCGTTTCCGAAGCTCGCCGTGGCGTCGCGACTCGCGAAGAAGTTCCTGGGCATGCGCTACCTGATGGACGTGATCGGTCTCGACGCGACGGTGGTGCGCGGCTCGCACGGTCGTCCGACCGACCGAGCGGAAGACGGGCCGCTCTTCATCTCCTCCGCGCCCGATCTGCTTCCGGACGGCGCCGTGCCGGCAGCGGCGGTCAAGCAGCTGTTGCTCGACCATCTGTTCGGAGTCGCGGCATGAACGTCGTCGCGGTCGATCGGCCGGAGATGCGCGCATGACGCCCGAAGTCGCGCTGCAGCGGTGGCTCGACCGGCGCCTGGACGACGCCGGCAGGATGTGGCTTCGCGACGCCGCTGCGCCACTCGCGGCAGGCGGCACCGACCGCGATCTCTTCCGCTCCGTGAGCCTGGTCTCGCGCAAGCTCGGCAAGGCTCCGCTCGCGCTGGACGCCGCCGAGCTCGCCATGGCCGCCGCGGCACGCCCGCAATGGGATCCCGCCTCCTGGACGATCGACCAGGCCGCGCGCATCCGCCTGCTGCTCGCCGCTTCAGCCGACGTCGAGGCTTTCGTGGGCCGCCTCGACCAGCTCTGCGCGACCGCTGATGTCGACGAGCTCGTCGCCTTCTACCGGGGCCTCCCGCTCTATCCCGAGCCGACGCGCCATCGGCTGCGCGCCGCCGAAGGCTTGCGCACCAACATGCTAGTGGTCTTCGAGGCGGTTGCGCACCGGAATCCCTACCCCGCCGAGCAGCTGTCCGAAGACGCCTGGAACCAGATGATTCTGAAGGCGCTCTTCGTGGGCAGCACGCTCGATCCCATCGTCGGCCTTGACGAGCGCGCCAACGCACGGCTCGCGCGCATGCTCGGCGACTACGCGCACGAGCGCTGGGCGGCCGGCCGGCCGGTGAGCCCGGAGCTCTGGCGCTGCGTCGGCCCGTTCGCGACCGGGCGCTTGATCGACGACCTGCAGCGCGTGCTCGCATCGGGCGCCGCGCCCGAGCGCGCCGCCGCCCTGCATGCCCTGCAAAGCGCGAGCGATCCACGCGCGCGCACGCTTCTCGAAACGAATTGACTCAGGAACCGACCATGCGCTTCATCGACCCGCACATCCACATGGCCTCGCGCACCACCGACGACTACGAGCGCATGAGGGCGGCCGGCATCGTCGCTGTCATCGAGCCCGCGTTCTGGATGGGCCAGCCGCGCACCAACGTCGGCACCTTCGTCGACTACTTGTCGAGCATCGTCGGCTGGGAGCGCTTCCGGGCCTCGCAGTTCGGCATCCGCCACTACTGCACCATCGGCCTCAACAGCAAGGAAGCCAACAACGAGGCGCTCGCCGAGGCGGTGATGGACGTGCTGCCGCGCTATCTCTCGAAGGAAGGCGTCGTCGCGGTCGGCGAGATCGGCTACGACGACCAAACCGCCCTCGAGGACCGCTACTACCGCGCCCAGCTGACGCTGGCACGCGAGTACGAGATGCTGGTGCTCGTGCACACGCCGCACCGTGACAAGAAGTCGGGCACGGTGCGCAGCATGGAAGTCGCGATCGAGATGGGGATGGCGCCGGGCCGGGTGGTCATCGACCACAACAACGAGGAGACCGTGCGCGACGTCCTCGACCGCGGCTTCTGGGCCGCGTTCACGCTCTACCCGAACACCAAGATGGGCAACGAGCGGATGGTCGAGATCGTGCGCCAGTACGGCTCCGAGCGCATCTTCATCGACTCGAGCGCCGACTGGGGCGTCTCCGATCCGCTCGCGGTGCCGAAGACCGCTCGCCTGATGCTCGAGCGCGGCATCGCGCCGACCGACGTCGAGGCGGTCTGCTACGGCAACGCGCTTGCCGCCTATGTCCAGAGCGGCCAGATGCTCGAGTCGCACTGGCTCGCGCCCGAGACCGTCGATCAGCGCACGCTGTTCGAAGGCAACTCCGTGCTGCGCGGCCAGGCGCCGATCGTCGGCGGGCTGCCCCAAGGTGCGCCGTCGGCCGACGCGTTGGCGTTCAGGTAAGCGGGCTCGCCCGTCATCCGAGGAGTGCGTGTCGTGAGTGCCGAGATCTCCCTGTTGCCCAGGCGCAGCGACGAGCGTTCCGCCGTCTATCTGCAGTCGTTCTCGGTGCCGTACGAGTATCCCGTTTGCTTCACGGAGCATCTCTTCGCGCACGACAACCCGGTGTTCCGCGACACGCTGCTGCGGCGCGAGCCGGCGCGGCGCCACCGCTTCGTCGTATTCATCGATTCCAACGTCGCCGCCTCGTTTCCCTCGCTCGCGCACGACATCGCCGGCTATGCCGGCCTGCACGGCGAGAGCCTGGAGCTCGTCGCCCATCCCGAGGTCGTGCCCGGCGGAGAGCACGTCAAGAACGATCCGGCGCTGCTCACGCGGTTGCAGCAGCGTCTCGTCGACCTGCGCGTCGACCGGCACAACTTCGTCGTCGGCATCGGCGGCGGTGCGTTCCTCGACCTGATCGGCTACGTCGCATCGTCGACGCACCGCGGCATCCGCCACGTTCGCGTGCCGACGACGGTGCTGGCGCAGAACGACTCGGGTGTCGGCGTCAAGAACGGCGTCAATGCCTTCGGCGTCAAGAACCTGCTCGGCAGCTTCGCGCCACCGTTCGCCGTCCTGAACGATGCCGACTTCCTGCGCACGCTGCAGCCGCGCGACAAGATCGCCGGCATCGCCGAGGCGGTGAAGGTCGCGCTGATCCGCGACCGCGTGTTCTTCGAATGGCTCGAGGCCAAGGCCGACGCTCTGCGCGCCTGCGAAAGCGCGGCGATGAGCCGGATGATCCGGCGCTGCGCCGAGCTGCACATGCGCCAGATCGCGCACGGAGGCGATCCGTTCGAGAACGGCAGCGCGCGTCCGCTCGACTACGGCCACTGGTCGGCCCACAAGCTTGAGGCGCTGACCGCGCACGAGCTGCGCCACGGCGAAGCGGTCGCGATCGGCCTGGCGCTCGACGCACGCTATTCGGTGCAGGTCGGCATGCTGCCCACGGGCGGCGAGGACCGCGTGCATGCGCTGCTCAAGCGCCTCGGCTTCCACCTGTGGCACGCCGCGCTGGAGTCGCGCGACGCCGACGGCCACTGGCTGCTGCTGCGCGGCCTCGAGGAGTTCCGCGAGCATCTCGGCGGCGAGCTCACGATCACGCTGCTGCGCGACATCGGCGTCGGCGAAGAAGTGCACCAGATGGACCCGGCCGAGATCCTGCGTGCGCTCGTCTGGCTGCGTCGGCGGGAGCAGGGCGGGTGAACCTCGGCGCCGGCGTCCACCTCACCTACTGCAGCAACATCCACCCGGGCGAGTCCTGGGCCGAGGTCCGCGCGAACCTCGATCGCCACGTCGTCGCGGTGCGGGACCGGCTGATGCCCGAGGGCGACTTCGGCATCGGCCTGCGGCTCTCGGCACGCGCTGCCCGGGAGCTGTCCGAGCCCGCGGTGCTGGATGAGTTTCGCGACTTCCTCCGCCGCCAGCGGATGTACGTCTTCACGATCAACGGATTTCCCTACGGCACCTTCCACGGCACGCGGGTCAAGGAAGACGTCTACCTGCCCGACTGGCGCGACGCCGAGCGGCTGCGATACACCGACCAGCTCGCCGACCTGCTCGCCGCATTACTGCCCGATGCACGGAGCGGTGAACCGGCGGTCGAGGGCAGCGTCAGCACCGTGCCCGGCGCGTTCAAGCCCGCGCTCGGCGGCCCGGAGGACGTCGCGCTGATGGTGGAGCACCTGCTGCGCCATGTCGGCCATCTCGTCGCGCTGCGATCGCGGACGGGCAAGCTCGTCGCGCTGGCACTCGAGCCCGAGCCGCATTGCTTCCTCGAGACCATCGCCGAGGTCGTCGACTTCTTCGCGCAGCATCTCCACGGCGCCGACGCCGCCCGGCGCACGATGTCGCTCACCGGTCTCGACCACGCGGCGGCGACCCGCGCATTGCACGACCACCTCGGCGTCTGCCTCGATCTCTGTCACGCGGCGGTGGAATTCGAGGATGCGGCCGACTGCATCCGGCGCCTCGATCGCGCTGGCATCCGCGTCCACAAGATGCAGATCAGCGCCGGCCTGAGGCTGCCCGTGCTCGATCCCGAATCGCTCGCGGCACTGAAGCGCTTCGACGATCCGGTCTACCTGCATCAAGTGGTGCAGCGGCGCGCCGACGGCATCGAGCGCTTCGCCGATCTGCCTGCGGCGCTGGCCTCGCTCGACGGCGCATCCGGCGACCGCGAGTGGCGCGTCCACTTCCACGTCCCGATCTTCCTCGACCGGCTCGCGCCGTTCGCGTCGACGCAGTCGTTCGTCCGCGACGTGCTCGCCATCCATCGCGAGAAGGCAGTGTCGGCGCATCTCGAGGTCGAGACCTACACCTGGGACGTCCTGCCCGAGCCGTTTCGCAGCGGCAGCGTCGACGAGGCCGTCGCACGCGAGCTGGCCTGGGTGCAGGCGGAGCTGCACGCATGAACCTGACCCTGGCGCTGCGCCTCGGTCGCATCTCGAACCTGCCCACGGTCTGGACCAACGTGCTCGTCGGCGTCGTGCTGGCCGGCGGCACGCTCGCCGACGCGCGCCTGCCGGCACTGCTGCTCGCGCTGTCGCTGTTCTATGTCGGCGGCATGTTTCTGAACGATGCCTTCGACCGCGGGTTCGACGCCGAGCATCGACCGGAGCGACCGATCCCGTCGGGCCAGGTCTCGGCGCAGCAGGTCTTCGCGCTCGGCTTCGGCCAGCTCGTGCTCGGCCTGGTCGTCGTGGCGTCGGCGAGTCGCGGTGTCGACGGCACACCGGCCTGGCGCGCGCTCGCCGCCGGCGTGGCACTCGCCGCGGCGATCGTCTTCTACGACGCGCATCACAAGGGCAACGCGCTGAGCCCGCTGATCATGGGCCTGTGCCGCGTCTTCGTCGTCGTGACGGCCGCGTACTGCGTCGCCAACGCGCTGCCGGCGATCGTGATGCTGGCCGCGGGCGCGCTGCTGTGCCATCTCATCGGCCTGACCTACATCGCCAAGCAGGAACATCTCGACCGCATCGGCGCGCTCTGGCCGCTCGGCTTCCTCGCCGTGCCGGTCGTCTACGGCGTCGTCCTGGCGCTGTCGGCGCCTGCCACCTGGCTGGCGCTCGCGCTCTACGTCGCCGTGCTGCTGTTCGCCCTGGGACTCCTGCGCAGGCGCGCACGGGGCGACGTGCCGCGGGCCGTCGTGACGCTGATCGCCGGCATGTCGGTGCTCGACGCCGTCGTCCTGGCCGGCGCCGGCCAGGACGTGCCTGCCGTCCTCGCGGTCGTCGGATTCGCACTCACGCTGGCCTTGCAGCGCTGGGTGTCCGGCACCTGAAACCGCCCACGCCCGGGGCGGGCGAATGGCAGTCCGGGGCCCTCAACCTCGCGCGGCGGGTGCCGAAAACGAGAGACACCTCAGCTCGCCCATGACCGTCTCCATCGCTGCGTCCGCCGTTGCCTCGCCTGCGCCGGGCGCCTCCTCCCGCCTGGCCGACGCCGAAGCCGACGCCCTGGTGCGGAGCATGGGCATCCCGCCGCGGCCGGCCACGCTGATGGACCTGCAGGCAGAGATCGGCAAGGAAGATCCCGACTTCCAGCACGTGACGCGACTGGTCGCCAGCGATGTCGCCCTCACCGCGGCGATGCTGCGCATCGTCAACTCGCCGGCCTATGGCCTCACGCGGCAATGCGACACCGTCGGCCAGGCGGTCCGCATGGTCGGCCTCGAGCAGATCGCGCAGATCGTCACCGGCGTGATGCTGAGGAAAGCCCTGCGCACCGACGGCCCGCAGCTGACGCGCTTCTGGGACGTCTCGAGCAAGCGCTCGTTCGCGCTCTCGCGTCTGGCGGTCGAGCTCGGCGGCGGCACGGTCGACGTCGACGTCGCGCAGTCGTTCGGCCTGTTCTGCGACGTCGGCATTCCGCTGCTCATGCAGCGCTTCCCGGACTACGGCCCGACGCTGAAGGCCTGCAACGACGAGAAGATGCGCCTCTTCACCGACGTCGAGCAGGAGCGCCACAGCACCGACCACGCCCTCATCGGCTCGGTGATGGCGCGCAGCTGGGGCATCTCGAAAAACGTGTGTCAGGCGATCCGGCTCCATCACGACTACAGCGTGTTCCAGGATCCGGGGGCGCTGGATCCGGTCTGCCGCCTGATCGCGATGGGCCTGATCGCCGAGCTCGCGATCCAGCGATTCGCGCGCCTCAACGGCAGCACCGAATGGGACAAGGGCGGCCAGGCGGCGATGGGCTCGCTCGTCCTGAGCGATGCCGACGTCGAGGACTGGATCGAGCGACTGCTAGAGTGGTTCGCGCAGGGGATCGTCTAGCGTTTGCAGTCGCTTGCCGGGATCGTCGCTGCGCATAAGATTCCCGGCCGACGCGCACCGGCGTCGCAGCGGAGGCCACGACGATGCCCAATCTCCAGGACGCACTCTGGTTCAAGAGCCAGTTCCAGCCCGCGATCGAGCGCGCGGTCGCCGGCACCCCTCTGAACGTCGACATGATCACGGCCTTCGCCTGTCAGGAGACGGGCGAGATCTGGCCCGCGTTGCGGCGCCAGGGGCTGCCGACGGCGCGCATCCTCGAGCTCTGCGTCGGCGACACCATCGACGCGTCGCCGACCGGCGGCGGCCGGCGCGCGTTCCCGAAGAACAAGGCCGAGCTGCTGACCGCGTCCGACGGCCAGCGCATGTTCGACGTCGCCCGTCAGGGCCTCGTCGACATGGCCTCGTACATCCCGGCTTATCGCG
>JAYTHL010000271.1:0-4825 GCA_043732605.1 Rhizobacter sp.
TGTAGAAGCCTTTTTTCATTCGCTTCCCGGCGCGCGAGTCGGAACTCGTGCCCGACTTGTCTCCTTGCGGCGGGGTTTATAGCACGCGGTTTTTTGACCTTTGCGCCGAGGCGACGAGCGGCGATGTGGCTGGCAGAATTCGCGCATGCCGCGGCCGATCGAAGCGCTCGTCCATCTCGATGCCCTCGCCGCCAACGTCGACGTCGCGCGCCGCGCCGCGCCCGGCGCCAGGGTCTGGGCCGTGGTCAAGGCCGATGCCTACGGTCACGGCATCGCCAATGTCTTTGCATCGCTGCGCCGTGCCGACGGCTTCGCGCTGCTCGACATCGCCGAGGCCGAGCGCGTGCGCGAGCTCGGCTGGCGCGGCCCGATCCTGCTGCTCGAAGGCGCGTTCGACGCGCGCGACCTCGAAGCCTGCTCGCGCCTGAAGCTCTGGCACGTCGTGCACTGCGCCGAGCAGATCGACCAGCTCGCGGCGCTGAAGACCGATCGGCCGCATCACGTTTTCCTCAAGCTCAACAGCGGCATGAACCGGCTCGGCTTCACGCCGGAGCGCTATCGCGCCGCGTGGCTGCGCCTCGATGCGCTGCCGCAGGTCGAGACGATCACGCTGATGACGCACCTGGCCAACGCCGACGCAAGCGCCGCGGCGAGCGTCGAGCCGGCGCTCGCGGCATTCGAGGAGGCGACGCGCGACCTGCCCGGCGAGCGCTCGATCTGCAACAGCGCGGCGACCTTGCGCCTCGGCGCGCGCCTGGCCGCGTCGGGTGCCTCGTGGGTGCGGCCGGGCATCCTGCTCTACGGCTCATCGCCCGACCATCCGGCGCACGGCGCCGCCGACTGGGGCCTGGCGCCGGCGATGACGCTGCGCACGCGCCTGATCGCGACGCAGGACCTCAAGACCGGCGACAGCATCGGCTACGGCAGCGCCTTCACTGCCGATCGGCCGATGCGGATCGGCGTCGCCGCGTGCGGCTATGCCGACGGCTACTCGCGGCTCGCGCCGGGCACGAACGCGATCGGCACGCCGGTGCTGGTCGACGGCGTGCGCACGCGCACCGTCGGCCGCGTCTCGATGGACATGGTCACGATCGACCTCGGCGGCATCGCCGGTGCCGGGACCGGCAGCGAGGTCGTCCTCTGGGGCCGCGCGAGCAACGGCGCGGTGCTTTCGATCGACGACGTCGCCGCGGCCTCGGGCACGGTCGGCTACGAGCTGATGTGCGCGCGCGCGCCGCGCGTGCCGGTCAAGGTCGTGGCGTGATCGAGGTCGACGAGTCGGAGGTCGAGATCACGGCCGTGCGCGCGCAAGGCGCGGGCGGGCAGAACGTCAACAAGGTCTCGAGCGCGATCCATCTGCGCTTCGATGTCGCGGCGTCGTCGCTGCCGCAAGGGGTCAAGGCCCGATTGCTCGCGCGCGCCGACCGGCGTCTCAGCGACGAGGGCGTGCTCGTCATCAAGGCGCAGCGCCATCGCACGCAGGAGTCGAACCGGCGCGACGCGCTCGCGCGCCTCAACGAGCTCGTCGCGAGCGCCGCCGAGGTGCCCAAGGCGCGCAAGGCGACGCGGCCGACGCGCGCCTCGAAGGAACGGCGCCTCGAGGGCAAGAACGTGCGCTCGCTGGTGAAGTCGGGACGGGCGAAGGTCGTCGACTGACGCGCGGCGAACGCGGCATAGCCGGTGTCGATCACCAGACCGGTGAAGGCGAGCGTCGCGCCGATCGCGAGGTATTGCGGGACGAGCGGCTCGCAGGCGTCAGGAACTGCGGCACGACGGCGAGCATGAAGGCCCTGCCTTTCGGGTTGACGGCGTTGAGCAGCTTCACGGCAGCGAAGGCGAGCGCGACGTCGCGATCACGGCACCGAGCCCGACCGCCACGACGAGAAACTGCGTCCACAAGCCCAGCACGAGGCCGAAGGTCGCACAGTCGCCGCGCGCGAAGCCGTGGCGCATCGATGCGCTCATCACCGCGACCGCGCCCGGCCCCGGCGAGATGCTGATCGCCCATGAGGCGGCGAAGAAGGCGAGCCAGAGCGACCACGACAAGGCGATGACTCTGCATCGCCTCGGCGCGCCATCGCACGAGGGACAATCGTGCGATGGCCCGAGAGAAATCGATCTACGTCTGCACCGAATGCGGCGGCACGAGCGCGAAGTGGCTCGGCAAGTGCCCGCAGTGCGAGGCCTGGAACACGCTGGTCGAGACGGTTGCCGACCACGCTGCCAAGCCGCGCTACGCGCAGCCGTCGCGCGGCCTTGTGCCTGGCGAAGCGGTGATGACGCTGGCCGAGATCGACGCCACCGACGCCGAGCGCCATCCGACCGGCATCGAGGAGTTCGACCGCACGCTCGGCGGCGGCATCGTCGCCGGCGGCGTGGTGCTGATCGGCGGCGATCCGGGCATTGGCAAGTCGACGCTATTGCTGCAGGCACTCGATGCGCTGGCGCGATCGATGAAGGTGCTCTACGTCACCGGCGAGGAGAGCGGCGCGCAGGTGGCGCTGCGATCGCGACGGCTCGGCCTCGGCTCGAGCCCGGTGCGCGTACTCGCCGAGATCCAGCTCGAGAAGATCCTGGCGACGCTCGAGACCGAGCGGCCCGCGGTCGCGGTGATCGATTCGATCCAGACCGTCTACAGCGAGGCGCTGACCTCGGCGCCGGGCTCGGTCGCGCAGGTTCGCGAGTGCGCCGCGCAGCTCACGCGCTTCGCCAAGGCGAGCGGAACGACCATCATCCTCGTCGGCCACGTCACCAAGGACGGCGCGCTCGCGGGCCCGCGCGTGATGGAGCACATCGTCGACACCGTGCTCTATTTCGAGGGCGACACGCACTCGAGCTTTCGCCTCGTGCGGGCGATCAAGAACCGCTTCGGCGCGGTCAACGAGATCGGCGTCTTCGCGATGACCGAGAAGGGCCTGAAGGGCGTCAGCAACCCGAGCGCGATCTTCCTGTCGACGCACGGCGAGCCGGTCGCCGGCTCCTGCGTGCTGGTCACGCTCGAAGGGACGCGGCCGATGCTGGTCGAGATCCAGGCGCTCGTCGATTCCGGCGGGCCGAGCCCGCGCCGCCTGTCGGTCGGCCTCGAGCGTGATCGCCTGGCGATGATGCTGGCGGTGCTGCATCGCCACGCTGGAATCGGCGCGCTCGACCAGGACGTGTTCGTCAACGCCGTCGGCGGCGTGCGCATCAGCGAGCCGGCGGCCGACCTCGCGGTCATGCTCGCGATCCAGTCCAGCCTGCGCGGCAAGCCCCTGCCGCGCGGCTTCGTCGCCTTCGGCGAGGTCGGCCTGGCCGGCGAAGTGCGGCCGGCGCCGCGCGGCCAGGAGCGCTTGAGCGAGGCTGCCAAGCTCGGCTTCTCGATCGCCATCGTGCCGAAGGCCAACGCACCCAAGGGCGCGGCCGCGAAGGCGTTCGAGGGCCTCACGATCCATCCGGTCGAGCGCATCGAGGAAGCGATCGACCTCGCCCGCACGCTGTGAATCCCTGGCTCGGTTGGGCGCTCGCCGCCATCTTCTCGTTTGTCGCGTGGCAGCAGTACGGCGCGCGCGGGCTCGGATTCGCTGTCAGCGTGATCGTGTTCTGGCTGCTGCTGACGTTCAACCGCGTCGTCCGCGTGATGAATCGCGCGGCCGACAAGCCGGTCGGCCACGTCGACAGCGCCGTGATGTTCCATGCCGGCCTCGAGACCGGCAGGACGATGCTGCAGATCGTGACGAAGACCAAGAGCCTCGGCCGCAAGGTCGAGGGCAGCGACGACGACTGGCGCTGGAGCGACGAGGGCGGCAGCGACGTCGTCCTCCACTTCGAGCAGGGCCGCCTCGTTCGCTGGCGGATCGACCGGCCGACCTAGAATCAGCGCCCCGAACGAGTGATGGAGAGCGCCATGTCGATGGCCGACCGCGACGGCAAGATCTGGATGGACGGCACGCTCGTCGACTGGCGCGACGCCAAGATCCACGTCCTCACCCACACGCTGCACTACGGCTGCGGCGCCTTCGAGGGCGTGCGGGCCTACAACACCGTGAACGGCACGGCGATCTTTCGCCTCCACGAGCACACGCAGCGGCTCTTCAACAGCGCCAAGATCCTGCGCATGAAGATCCCGTTCAGCTTCGAGGAAGTGTTCGAGGCGCAGCGCACGGTGGTGCGCGAGAACAAGCTCGAGTCCTGCTACCTGCGTCCGCTGACCTGGATCGGCTCCGAGAAGCTCGGCGTATCGCCCAAGGGCAACACAGTGCACCTGATGGTCGCGGCCTGGCCGTGGGGCGCGTATCTCGGCGAAGAAGGCATGCGGCGCGGCATCCGCGTCAAGACCTCGAGCTTCACGCGCCACCACGTCAACATCACGATGACGCAGGCCAAGGCGGTGTCGAACTACACCAACTCGATCCTCGCCAACATGGAAGCGACCGAGGACGGCTACGACGAGGCGTTGCTGCTGGATGCGAGTGGCTTCGTCAGCGAAGGCGCGGGCGAGAACCTGTTCATGATCAAGAAGGGCGTCGTCTACACGCCCGACCTTTCGGCGGGCGCGCTCGACGGCATCACGCGCAACACGATCCTCGCGATCTGCGACGACCTCGGCTTGAAGCTCGTCGAGAAGCGGATCACGCGCGACGAGGTCTACATCAGCGACGAGGCTTTCTTCACCGGCACCGCCGCGGAAGTCACGCCGATCCGCGAGCTCGACCGGATCGAGCTCGGTGCGGGATCGCGCGGGCCGATCACCGAGAAGATCCAGACGGCGTTCTTCGACATCGTCAACGGCAGGAATCCGAAGTACGCCGAATGGCTGACGAAGGTCTGACCGCGATGGCCACCGGAA
>JAYTHL010000272.1:0-4824 GCA_043732605.1 Rhizobacter sp.
GCCTCGGCGAGCGACGAGTTGCGCAGGAGCTTCTCGTAGATCTTGATTTCCTCGGAGGTGCGCAGGCAGTACGGCACCTTGACGATGTAGATCCGGTCGAGGAAGGCTTCGTTGTTCTTGTTGTTGCGGAAGGTCTTCCACTCGCTCTCGTTGCTGTGGGCGAGGACGATGCCGTCGAACGGGATCGCGCCGAAGCCTTCCGTGCCCTTGTAGTTGCCTTCCTGGGTCGCCGTCAGCAGCGGGTGCAGCACCTTGATCGGCGCCTTGAACATCTCGACGAACTCGAGCAGACCCTGGTTGGCCAGGCACAGGCCGCCCGAGAAGCTGTAGGCGTCGGGATCGTCCTGCGAGAAGGTCTCGAGCTTGCGGATGTCGACCTTGCCGACCAGCGCCGAGATGTCCTGGTTGTTCTCGTCGCCCGGCTCGGTCTTCGAGACGCCGACCTGCTTGAGCACGCTCGGGTGGCGCTTGACGATCTTGAACTTCCTGATGTCGCCGCCGAACTCGTCGAGGCGCTTGACCGCCCACGGGCTCAGGATGCGGTTCAAGTAGCGGCGCGAGATGCCGTACTCGTTCTCGAGCAGCGGGCCGTCCTCGATCGGATCGAAGAGACCGAGCGGCGACTCGTTCACCGGCGATCCCTTGATCGCGTAGAACGGCACGTGCTCCATCAGCTGCTTCAGACGCTCGGCGATCGAGCTCTTGCCGCCGCCGACGGGGCCGAGGAGATAGAGGATCTGCTTCTTCTCTTCCAAACCCTGGGCGGCGTGGCGGAAGTAGCTCACGACCTGCTCGATCGCGTCCTCCATGCCGTAGAACTCGGCGAAGGCGGGATAGATCTTGATGACCTTGTTGGCGAACAGCCGCGACATCCGGGTGTCGTTGCGGGTGTCGACCATCTGAGGCTCGCCGATCGCGATGAGCATGCGCTCGGCGGCGGTGGCGTAAGCCAGCGGATTGCGCTTGCACTCCGCGAGGTAGTCTTCGATCGACAGCTCTTCTTCGCGACTGCGCTCGAAGCGCGCGGCAAAGTTGCTGATGACATCCATGCTGATCTCCTGAGGCGAAGGAGGCGCCGAAGGCTCGTGGCCTTCGTCGCGACCGGGGAAGTTCTGATGGAGCCCGGCGGGGCGCCATCAGAGCTTTCCTTGGCAATCAGCGTCTGTCGTTCAAGCGGTCAAGCTTCGTTCATCGTGCCACAACGCAAGCCTCGAGATGCGAGGTGTTCCAAGGCTTGCTCATCGCACGTTCCGGATTAGCAAGCAACGTGCCGAAATCGGCTTCGGTTGACGCGAACCGCTTGAAGCGAGGTTGTCGCGTGCGAAGTTGCGCGTCGCCCGCATATCGATGCTCACTGCGCCTCATGGCCCAGCCGCGCGAGCAGGGCGTTTAGCTCGTCGAGCGACGCGAACGCGATCGCCACTTCGCCGACCTCGCCCTTGCCCGTGCGCTTCTTCACGCGGATCTGCACCGCGGCGTTCAGCACGTCTGACAGTTGTTGTTCGATGCGAACGAGATCGCGCCCTTTCTGACCAATCGCGCGCACCGTCGCGGGACGCGATGGCGCGGCGAGTCGCGTGACACGACGCTCGGCATCGCGCACGCTGAGCTTCCTGGCGACGATTTCGTTGGCCTCGATGATCTGCTGCGCACCGGCGAGCCCGAGCAACGCGCGTGCGTGCCCCATTTCGAGGTCGCCGGCCAGGAGCATCTGCTGCACGGGCTCGCCGAGGTTGAGGAGGCGCAGCAGGTTGGTCGCCGTGCTGCGCGAGCGCCCGACGGCGCGCGCCGCGGCCTCGTGCGTCATGCCGAACTCGTCGGTCAAACGCCTGAGGCCGCGCGCTTCCTCGAGCGGGTTGAGGTCCTCGCGCTGGATGTTCTCGATCAGCGCCATCGCCGCAGCGGCTTCGTCGGACACGTCGCGCACGAGCACCGGCACTTCGTCGAGACCGGCAAGCCTGGCGGCCCGGACGCGCCGCTCGCCGGCGATGATCTCGAAGCGCTCGACACCGTCGCTGCCGTCGCGGACCGGCCGCACCAGCACGGGCTGCATCACGCCTTGCGCCTTGATGCTCTCGGCGAGTTCGTAGAGAGCGCCTTCGTCCATGCGCGTGCGCGGCTGGTAGCGGCCGGCGCGCAGGCGATCGAGCGGCAGGGAACGCGGCTCGCCGTCGGAGACGGCGGCAGGGCCGTCGACGACACGCGGTCCGAGCAGCACTTCGAGGCCGAGGCCGAGGCCCTTGGGTTTCCTGGTCGCCATGCGTTGGATTGTCGGGGATCGCACGACCGTTCCGGATCGCGCGACGCGCAATGCCGCTCTGCCTTATGCTGTCGATCCACGTGTCGGAGCAGACATGACCATCCGCGTTTTCGTCGACGGCCAGGAAGGCACCACCGGCCTGCGCATCCACGAGTACCTCGCGCAGCGCACGGACGTCGAGGTGCTGCGCGCCGCGCCCGAACTGCGCAAGGATGCCGGCGAGCGCGCGCGTCTGCTCAATGCCTCAGACGTCTCGTTCCTCTGCCTGCCCGACGTCGCCGCGCGCGAGGCCGCGAGCCTCGTCACCAATCCGAACACCTGTCTCATCGACGCGAGCACGGCCCACCGCACCGACGCGTCGTGGGTCTACGGCCTGCCCGAACTCGCCGCCGATCAGCGCGACCGGATCCGCGCGTCGAAGCGCATCGCCAATCCGGGCTGCCATGCCACCGGCTTCATCCTGCTCGTGCGTCCGCTGGTCGACGCCGGCCTGCTCTCGTCGACCGCGGCGCTGAGCGCGACGTCGATCACCGGCTATTCGGGTGGCGGCAAGAAGATGATCGAGCAGTACGAGGCCGGCGGCGACGATCGCCTCGACGCTCCCCGCCCGTACGCGCTGACGCTCGTGCACAAGCATCTGCCGGAGATGATGGCCCACGGTCGACTCGAGACCAAGCCGATCTTCATGCCGGTGGTCGGTCATTTCCTCAAGGGGCTGTCGGTGGCGATCCCGCTCCATTTGAACGAGATGCGGCGCGGGACCACGGTCGAGCAGATTCAGTCGGTGCTGTCGGAGCGGTATGCGGACGAGCGCTTCGTGCGCGTCAAGCAGCTGCGCGACGTGGCCACGCTCTCCGACGGCTACTTCGATCTGCAAGCCTGCAACGGCACGAACGACGTCGACCTCTTCGTCTTCGCCAACGACACGCAAGTGCTGCTGATGTCGCGCCTCGACAACCTCGGCAAGGGCGCGAGTGGCGCGGCCATGCAGTCGATGAACGTCCACCTCGGCGGCGACGAGGGCGCCGGCCTGTAGACGGCTCGGTGCCAAGTCCGCGGGCACCGACGATCAGGGCGGGCTGTCCGCCGGCGTGCGGTAGTGGTACGAGTAGCCGTCGGCGAAGCCGAGGCGCCGGTAGATGCGCATGGCTGGCGCGTTGGCCGCGTCCACCTGGAGATAGGCGACCCGGGTGCCCGCGGCCGCAGCGACGTCGAGCAGGTGCCGGCAAACGCTCTCGGCGACGCCGAGCCCACGACTGCGCTCCGACGTGAAGACGTCGTAGAGGCCGGCGAGCGATCCTTCGGTCACGACCTGGCCAGCACCGACGGTGGCACCAGACTCGTCGAACGCGAGCACGCCGTGGTGCGGAACGGGCGATCGGGCAATTCGGTCGGCGTGGGCCTGCCGCTCCGCCGGTGACGAGCCGCGCTCCTTGCCGACCCAGGCTGCGAAGTCGTCCGGGCCGACGGTCGCGATCCGTAGCTGCGGCACCGCGCGAGCGGGTCGTCGGAGATCGTCCAGCGAGGACAGCACCATGACGCGGGTCTCGTCGATGCATCCCATTCCGAGCGATGCGAGCGATGCGTCGAGGCCGTCCGGCAGCGAGAACGGCGTGATCCGGATGTAGGGATGCAGCCCCGCCGCTTCGTAGATGGGCAGGCACAGCGCCAGCTTGTCCGGCACGGCCAGATACCCGGCGGCGACAGCCTGGATGCATCTGGCGCGCTTCGCTTTGGCTGGCGAGAAGCGCACCAGCCAGCCGTCGATCCAGCGCTGCTCACGTGGCGCGCTGGCATTGATGCCGGCGTCTTCGATCCTGAGGAGAAGTCCGCGTTCGAAGGCCGGATTCGGCGGCTGGCAACCTGCATTCATTTCACAGGAACAGATTGCAACATGCTCGATCGAGCCGCCAACTCTCGCGAAAACTCGAGAAACGCCAGCGCGCCCTTGGACGTCGGATCGAACACGAGCCCGGGCATGCCGTAGCTCGGCGCCTCAGCCAAACGGACGTTGCGCGGGATCATCGTGTCGAACACCTTGTCGCCGAAGTGCGTCTTGAGCTGCTCGCTGACCTGCGTCTGCAGCGTGATCCGCGGATCGAACATGACGCGCAGGATGCCGATCACCTCGAGCGACGGATTGAGGTTGGCGTGGACCTGCTTGATCGTGTTGACGAGATCCGAGAGGCCTTCGAGCGCGAAGTATTCGCACTGCATCGGCACGATGACGCCGTGTGCGCTCGACAGGCCGTTCAGCGTCAGCAGGCTCAAGCTCGGCGGGCAGTCGATCAGGACGAAGTCGTAGTCGGAGACGCAGGCCGGCAAGGCCGAGCGCAGCCGACGATCCCTGCGCTCCAGCCCGACCAGCTCGATCTCCGCCCCAGCGAGCTCGCGGTTGGCCCCGACGATGTCGAAGCCACCCTTGGGACTCTTCTGCCGTGCTTCGGCGATGGTCGCGTTCTCGAGCAGCACGTCGTAGACGCTGAGCTCGAGGGCGCGCTTGTCGATTCCCGAGCCCATCGTGGCGTTGCCTTGCGGATCGAGGTCGACCACCAAGACGCGCC
>JAYTHL010000273.1:0-4800 GCA_043732605.1 Rhizobacter sp.
CCGTTCGGCGTCGGCCAGACGGTGACCTCGGGCATCGTCAGCGCCCTCGGACGCAACTCGCTCGGCATCAACATCTTCGAGAACTTCATCCAGACCGACGCGGCGATCAATCCCGGCAACTCGGGTGGCGCGCTGGTCGACGTCGCCGGCAACCTGCTCGGCATCAACACCGCGATCTACTCGCGCAGCGGCGGCAGCCTGGGCATCGGCTTCGCGATTCCGGTGAGCACGGCCCGCCAAGTGATGGAGAGCCTGATCAAGGACGGCCGCGTGGTGCGCGGCTGGATCGGCGTCGAGCCGCGCGACCTGACGCCCGAGATCGCCAAGACGCTCGACCTCTCGGTCAAGCAGGGCGTGCTCATCACCGGCGTCGTGCAGAGCGGCCCGGCCAGCGAGGGCGGCCTGCGCCCGGGCGACGTGGTGCTGAAGATCGCCGGCTCGCCGGTGGCCAACACGCCGCAGCTGCTCAACGCCGTCGCGGCGCTGAAGCCGCGCGAGCCGGCGACGATCACCGTGCAGCGCGGCGCGAACGCGGTCGACATCCCCGTCACCGTCGGCCAGCGGCCGCCGTCGCGACCACAGGCCGTCGACCGCTAGGCGAGGCGCCCGCTCACGACGATGTCGTCGTCTCCTCCGTCGCTGGAGGCTGCGTATGGCGGATGAAGATCTGCGCGGCCCAGATGCCGACCTCGTACAGCAGCACCATCGGGATTGCGAGTGCGAGCTGCGAGACGACATCGGGCGGCGTCAGGACGGCGGCGATGATGAACGCCAGCACGATGAAATAGGAGCGGAACGCCTTCAGCTTCTCGATGCTCACGATCCCCAGCCGGGCGAGCACGACGACCGCGATCGGCACCTCGAAGGCCGCGCCGAAGGCGATGAACATCGTCATCACGAAGCTCAGGTAGGCCTCGATGTCCGGCATCGCCGAGACACTCTTGGGCGCGAAGCTCTGGATGAAGGTGAACACCTTGCCGAAGACGAAGAAATAGCAGAAGGCGACGCCGAGGAAGAAGAGCAGCGTGCTCGAGATCACGAGCGGCAGGACGAGCTTCTTCTCGTGCATGTACAGACCCGGCGCGACGAAGGCCCACGCTTGGTACAACACGACCGGCAAGGCCATCAGGAACGCGGCCATCAGCGTGATCTTCATCGGCACCAGGAACGGCGAGATGACGTTGGTCGCGATCAGCGTTCCGCCCGCAGGCAGATGCGCGACGAGCGGCGCGGCGAGCAAGTCGTAGAGCGCGGCGGGTCCGGGATAGGCGAAGAGCACGGCGGCGCACACGCCGACCGCGATCGCGGCACGGATCAGCCGGTCGCGCAGCTCGACGAGGTGCGAGACGAAGGGCTGCTCGGTGCCGGCGAGCTCGTCGGGTTCGGGCGTGCTCATGCGGCGAAGGCATGGCGGCACGCCGCGCCGGCGCGGCCCTGCGGCGCTGCGCGACAGCGACCTGCGGGAAGCGACATCGCAGTCAGGCCGAAACGCGAGGAGGGCGAAAACGTGCGACGCGCGCCGCGCCCGACTGCGCCTTGGCGCGGACGCCGTTCTTCTGTTTGTACCACTGGGGCATCGCGCCGCGCTTCAGGCGCCAGTTCTTCTTCGGATGCCGGTACTGCGGCAGCATCCCCGTCATGTACGACGAGCTCGTCGACGTGTCGGAGACCGGCGGCTCCCAGGCCGCGTGCAGGTCGCTGGTCGTCTGGTTAATCTCGCTCGAGACGGTGCGCTCGACGTTCTTCGCCGCCTCCTCGAACTCGGTCTTCATCTTCTTGAGCTCCTCGAGCTCGATCGAGCGGTTGACCTCGGCCTTGACGTCGGCGACGTAGCGCTGCGCCTTGCCGATCAGCGTGCCGACGGTGCGCGCCACCCGCGGCAGCTTCTCGGGGCCGATCACGATAAGGGCGACCGCGCTGATCAGCGCGATCTTGTCGAAGCCGAAGTCGATCATCGCGCGCTCGCGCCAACAGCGGGAGGCGTCAGCTTCTCGTCTTCGCGTCGACGTCGACCGTGCCCGGATCGAGCGTACGCGCCGCGCCGACCTGCTGCGTCGGCGATGCCGGATCGGCGGGCGATGCCGTTCCGTCGCGGACGCCGTCCTTGAAGCCCTTGACCGCGCCGCCGAGGTCGCTGCCCATGTTTTTCAGCTTCTTCGTCCCGAAGATCAGGACGACGATGAGCAACACGATCAACCAGTGCCAGACGCTGAATGAACCCATGGTGGTTCTCCCGATGCAAACTTGGAGACGATTCTAGGTCAGCCCTTGGCCCACGGACGCGGCCCGCCCATGACGTGAACGTGGAGGTGCGGCACCTCCTGGCGCCCGTCCGGGCCGGTGTTGACGAGGGTGCGAAAGCCGTTCGTCACGCAGTGCTCGCGCATCAGCTTCGGTGCCAGCGCCATGATGCGCCCGAGCATCGCGGCGTGGCCGTCGGCGACGTCGTAGAAGCTCGCGATGTGCTCCTTCGGGATCACCAGCAGGTGCACCGGCGCCCACGGCGCGATGTCGTGGAAGGCGAGCGTCTCGTCGTCTTCGTAGGCCTTCTTCGCCAGGATCTCGCCGGCGACGATCTTGCAGAAGATGCAGTCCGGGTCTCGATGCATCGCGGCCTCAGCTCGGCATCGGCGTGTTCGACGACAGGTTCAGCCAGCCGCGGACGATGCGGTAGAGGAACCAGATCGAGATGATCCCCCAGGCGATCCACCCCGGCACGAGCAGCAGCAGCCAGAGAGGTGCCGTCACCAGGTAGAGGCCGCCGGCCCAGAGGACGCTGCGGATGCGCCAGCTGAAGTGCGACTCCTGCCAGGTGCCGCGCGCGGCGTCGCGCTTGAAGAGGTCGATGAAGAAGGCGATCAGCAACAGCAGCACGCTGCCCTGCGCGCCCGGCAACACCGCGCCGATGGCGACGACGGCGTGCAGGAAATAGCTGATGTGGCCGATCGTCTTCAGCGATCGCTGCTGGTCGGAGATCTCGATCACGTCGTTCATGTTCCGTCGTCCTCTCTGGCTGTCATCTTGCGGGCCGCGAACTCCTCGAGGCCCGACTGGCCTTCGCGCCGCTCGAGCTCGGCGATCACGTCGGCCGGCGCGAGACCGTGCTCGCCGAGAGCGATCATGGTGTGGAACCAAAGGTCGGCGACCTCCGCGACGATGCGGTCGCGGGCACCGTCCTTGCAGGCCATGACGACCTCGGTCGCTTCCTCGCCGATCTTCTTCAGCACCGCGTCCGGGCCCTTGGCGACAAGGCGGGCGACGTAGCTCGTCGCCGGATCGCCGGCGCGCCGGGTCGCGATCACGACGGCGAGCCGCGTCAGCGTGTCTGTGGTGGAAATGGGCCGATCGTTCATGGCGGCCCTATCTGTAGATGCGTTCCGGATCTTTCAAGACCGGATCGACCGACTGCCAGGTGCCGTCGCGATAGAGCTGGAAGAAGCAGGAGTGGCGGCCAGTGTGGCAGGCGATCGACGGGTCGCCAGCGGCATGGCCGGTCTGCTCGACCTTGAGCAGGACGACGTCGTTGTCGCAGTCGAGCCGGAGCTCCTTCACCTTCTGGACGTTGCCGCTCTCCTCGCCCTTGCGCCAGAGGCGCCCGCGTGAACGGCTCCAGTAGACGGCCTCGCCGAGTTCGGCGGTCTTGGCCAGCGCATCGCGGTTCATGAACGCGAACATCAGCACATCGTTCGTGCCGACTTCCTGCGCGATCGCCGGCACGAGCCCGTTGGCGTCCCACTTCACCTCGTCGAGCCAGCTCATTTCTTCAGTGTAGCGGCGGCCTCCTGAGAAGCGACCGTCGCGCCCACGAAGCCCTGCTCGGCGGCGAACCAGTCGAGCACCGGCAGCGTGCCCGGCAGCACCGGCCCGACCGTCACCGGCAAGGTCTGCCACGCCATCTGCTGGCCTTCGCGCATCTCGAACGCGCCCTGCCACGACGTCACCTTGCAGAAGTGCAGGCGCACGCGGGCGTGGGCGTAGTCCATGCGCGTGACGTTCCAGGGTCGTGCTTCGCCGACGACGATGCCGAGCTCCTCGTGCAGCTCGCGCGCGAGCGCCTCGACGACCGATTCGCCAGCCTCCACCTTGCCGCCGGGAAATTCCCACCAGCCGGCGTAGACCTTGCCTTCGGGCCGCGAGGTGATGAGGAATCGGCCGGCCGAGTCGATCAGCACGCCGACGGCGACATCGACGATGCCTTCGGCTCTGTCCGAATGAGTCAAGCGTGCCGTCCGGCGTAGTCCTTGGCGAACTGGAACGCGACGCGGCCGGAGCGCGAGCCGCGCTCGAGCGCCCAGACGAGCGATTCCTGCCGGGCCGCTGCGATGGCTTCTGCGCTCACGCCGAAACCGCCGAGCCAGGCGGCGACGATCGCCAGGTATTCGTCCTGCGTGAACGGATAGAAGCTGACCCACAGGCCGAAGCGCTCCGAGAGCGAGATCTTCTCCTCGATCACCTCGCCGGGATGGACTTCGCCGTCCTCGGTGTGGGTGTAGCTGAGGTTCTCCTTCATGTACTCGGGCAGCAGATGGCGCCGGTTGCTGGTCGCGTAGATCAGCACGTTCTCCGAGCTCTGCGAGATCGAGCCGTCGAGGATCGATTTCAGCGCCTTGTAGCCGGGCTCACCCTCGTCGAAGCTCAGGTCGTCGCAGAAGACGACGAAGCGCTCGGGCCGGTCGGCGACGAGGTCGACGATGTCAGGCAGGTCGACGAGATCGGTCTTGTCGACCTCGATCAGACGCAGGCCCTGAGGCGCGAACTCGTTGAGGCAGGCCTTGATCAGCGAGCTCTTGCCGGTGCCGC
>JAYTHL010000274.1:0-4783 GCA_043732605.1 Rhizobacter sp.
GAGTACCAGAAGGCGCCGCAGGTCACGCGCGACCGCCTCTACATCGACACCATGCGCGAGGTCTACTCGAACGTCACCAAAGTCATGATCGACGCCCACAACAACGCCAGTCTGCTGCAGCTTCCGCTCGATCGGCTCATGCAACAAGCTGCCGCGGCGCCGGCCGTTCCTCCGACCGGAGCGGCAGCCGCTGCGCCGCCCGCCGCGGAGACGGCCCCCGCGACCGGCACGGTCGACGTGCGCTCGCGCGAAAACCAGCGCGGCCGCGACCGCGACGCTCGGTGAACGGGAGCACGCGATGAACCGCATCGGATTGCTGGTCGGCGGCTTGCTGCTGATCCTTCTGCTCGCCTCGTCGACGCTGTTCATCGTCGACCAGCGGCAGGTTGCCGTGATCTACGAGTTCGGCCAGATCAAGAAAGTGATCCCGGAGCCCGGCCTCTATTGGAAGCTGCCGCCGCCGTTCCAGAACGTGGCCTTCCTCGACCGCCGCATCCAGACGCTCGACAGCCCCGAGACCCGGCCGATCTTCACCGCCGAGAAGAAGAGCCTGGTGATTGACTGGCTGGTGAAGTGGCGCGTCACCGATCCGCGCCAGTTCATCCGCAATAACGGCGCCGACATGCGCAACCTCGAGGCGCGCCTGTCGCCGATCGTCCACGCCGCGTTCAACGAGGAAGTGACCAAGCGCACGGTCGGCGAGGTGCTGTCGAGCGCGCGCGACAAGGTCATGCAGGATGTGCGCAGCCGGCTCACGGACGACGCCAAGTCATTCGGCATCGAGATCCTCGACGTGCGCATCAAGCGCGTCGACTTCGTCGGCAACATCACCGATTCGATCTACAGCCGCATGGCCTCCGAGCGCAAGCAGGTCGCGAATCAGTTGCGCGCGACCGGCGCGGCCGAAGGCGAGAAGATCCGCGCCGACGCCGATCGCCAGCGCGAGGTGATCGTCGCCGAAGCCTACCGCGACGCGCAGAAGGTCAAGGGCGACGGCGATGCGAAGGCGTCGGCGATCTTCGCCGAGGCCTTCGGCAAGGACGCGCAGTTCGCGCAGTTCTATCGCAGCCTCGAGGCGTATCGGGCGAGCTTTCGCAACAAGTCCGACCTGATGATCGTCGACCCGAGCAGCGAGTTCTTCAAGTCGATGCGCGGTTCGGGCGCCGCTCCAGCCCCGTCGCCGAGGAAGTAGCCGGCTTGGCGGGCGTCGAGTTCTGGGACGTCGCCCTCGGCGCCGTCGCCCTCATGCTCGTCGCCGAAGGCCTGCTGCCGTTCCTGAGCCCCCGGTCGTGGCGCCGGATCTTCGAGCGGGCCCTGCAGATGAGCGACGGCCAGCTTCGATTCCTCGGCCTGCTCAGCGTGCTCGGTGGCGCCGCGATGCTCGCGGCCTTCTGGTTCTGAGGCGTCCGGCCCGGCCCGGCCCCGTACAATTTGGTTTTTAACAAGCGGCGTTTTTGTATGGCCTCTGCTTGGCTCCTGCCGGAGCACATCGCCGATGTCCTTCCGGCGCGGGCCCGACACATCGAGGCGCTGCGGCGTGGACTGCTCGACGCGGCGGCCGGCTTCGGCTTCGAGCTCGTGATCCCGCCGATGCTCGAGCACATCGAGTCGCTGCTGTCCGGCACCGGGCACGCGCTCGACCTGCAGACCTTCAAGCTCGTCGACCAGTTGAGCGGTCGCACGCTCGGCCTGCGCGCCGACAGCACGCCTCAGGCCGCGCGCATCGACGCTCACATGCTCAACCGCGACGGTGTCGTGCGGCTCTGCTACTGCGGCCCGGTTCTGCACGCCCGGCCGTCGGGCAGCGGAGCGACGCGCGAGCCTCTGCAGTTCGGCGCCGAGATCTACGGTCACGAGGGCCTGGGCGCCGATCTCGAGATCATCGAGCTCGCGCTCGAGTGCCTGCAGGTGGCGGGCGTCGACGACGTCGTCCTCGACCTGGCCGACGCGCGCATCGTCCGCGCCGTGCTAGCCGGCGTGCCGGTCGACGGCGAACGGCTCGATGCGGTCTACGCCGCGCTGGCCGCCAAGGATGGCGCCGAGATCCGCTCACTGAGCAGGAGCTTTCCGGACGCGTCGCGTCGTGGCCTCGAAGCGCTCATCGGCCTGTACGGCGACGAGTCGGTGCTCGACGACGCGCTCCGCCTGCTGCCCGAGCGCCCTGTGGTCGCGACCGCGATCGCCGAGTTGCGTCGCCTCGCCGAGCACGCGCGGCAGGCGCATCCGCG
Source organism: Rhizobacter sp. (assembly GCA_043732605.1). Classification (GTDB taxonomy): domain Bacteria; phylum Pseudomonadota; class Gammaproteobacteria; order Burkholderiales; family Burkholderiaceae_C; genus Schlegelella_A. The sequence continues at coordinate 2,229 of JAYTHL010000274.1, forward strand.
CACGCGCGTCGGCTTCGATCTTGCCGATTCGAGCGGCTACGCCTACTACAGCGGCGCCCGCTTCGCCGCCTATGCGCGCGGCGCGAGCGACGCGATCGCGCGCGGCGGCCGCTACGACGAGGTCGGCGCGATCTTCGGTCGCAACCGCCCGGCGGTCGGCTTCGGCCTCGACGTCAAGGATCTCGCCCTGTTGTCGGCGGCACCTCCCGCACGCGAATCGGTCCGCGCTCCCGGCCGCCACGATGAGACGCTGCGCGCGGCAGTCCGCGAGCTGCGCGCGCGCGGCGAAGTGGTCGTCTCCGATTTCGACGGTCACGACGCTGGTGCCAAGCCTGCCCGCCGTCTGGTCGAGACCGGCGGCCGCTGGGCCGTCTCCGAGCGCTGATGCGCTGCCCCTGACACGAACCTCTTCTCCTCGATGACCTTCGCCACCGAACTCGGATCACGCGCGCCTGCCAAGGGGTCAGGCGGCCGCAACGTCGTCGTCGTCGGCACCCAGTGGGGCGACGAAGGCAAAGGCAAGGTCGTCGACTGGCTCACCGATCACGCCCAGGCGGTGGTCCGCTTCCAGGGCGGCCACAACGCCGGCCACACGCTCGTCATCGGTGGCGTCAAGACCGCGTTGCAGCTGATTCCATCGGGGATCATGCGTGCCAACGTCGCCTGCTACATCGGCAACGGCGTCGTCGTCGATCCGCAGCACCTGCTCGGCGAGATCCGCCGGCTCGAGGCGATGGGACTCGACGTGCGTTCGCGTCTCCTCATCAGCGAGTCGTGCCCGCTGATCCTGCCGTTCCACGTCGCTGTCGACAACGCGCGCGAGGCGCTGCGCGAATCGAGCGGCGTGGGCAAGATCGGCACGACCGGCAAGGGTATCGGGCCGGCCTACGAAGACAAGGTCGCGCGCCGCGCATTGCGCGTCCAGGACCTCAAACACCCGGAGCGCTTCGCGACCAAGCTGCGCGAGCTGCTCACTCTGCACAACTTCGCGCTCGAAGGTTTGCTCCACGCCAAGGCGCTCGCCTTCGAGCCGATCTTCGCGGCCGCGATGCAGGCCGGCGAGGAGCTGCGGCCGATGATCGGCGACGTCGGCTACACGATCTTCAACGCCTGCCGCGGCGGTGCCAACATCATGTTCGAGGGCGCGCAGGGCACGCTGCTCGACATCGACCACGGCACCTATCCGTACGTGACCTCGAGCAACTGCGTCGCCGGCAACGCGGCCGCGGGCTCGGGCGTCGGGCCCGACCTGCTGCACTACATCCTCGGCATCACGAAGGCCTACACGACGCGCGTCGGCGGCGGCCCGTTCCCGACCGAGCTCCCGATCGACGAGCCGGGGACGATCGGCCATCACCTCTCGACCGTCGGCCAGGAGCGCGGCACCGTGACGGGCCGGGCGCGGCGCTGCGGATGGCTAGACGCCGCGGCGCTGAAGCGCTCGATCATCATCAACGGCGTCTCGGGCCTGTGCATCACCAAGCTCGACGTCCTTGACGGTCTCGACGAGATCAAGGTCTGCGTCGGCTACCAGCTGCGCGGCGAGCGCATCGACATCCTGCCGCTCGACGCGGACGACATCGTCGCCTGCGTGCCGATCTACGACAGCTTCCCGGGCTGGACCGAGAGCACGTTCGGCGTCACGCGCTGGGACGCGCTGCCGGTGAACGCGCGCCGCTACCTCGAGCGCGTCGAGAGCTTCATCGGCGCGCAGATCGACATGGTGTCGACCGGACCCGACCGCGACCACACCATCCTGCTGCGCCATCCGTTCCTGCCCGCCGCCGCGGTGCGCGAGCAGCGGGCCATCTCCTGATCCTTCCGAGGCCGACATGCTCACCGACGACGGCAAACACCTCTACGTCTCCTGGGACGAGTACCACATGCTGATCGAGCGCCTCGCGCTCAAGATCGACGCGTCGGGTTGGGCCTTCGATCAGATCCTGTGCCTGGCGCGCGGCGGCATGCGGCCCGGCGACGTGCTCTCGCGCGTTTTCGACAAGCCGCTCGCGATCATGGCGACGAGCTCGTACCGCGCCGAGGCCGGCACGATCCAGGGCCGGCTCGACATGGCGAAATACATCACCTTGCCGCGCGGCGAGCTCGCCGGCCGCGTGCTGCTCGTCGATGATCTGTCGGACTCTGGCGTCACGCTGCGCGCCGTCGTCGAACGCCTGCGCGGCATGCCGTCGATCAGCGAGCTGCGTTCGGCGGTGATCTGGACCAAGGGCGTGTCGTCGTACACGCCCGACTACTACGTCGAGATGCTGGCCACGAGCCCGTGGATCCACCAGCCGTTCGAGGAATACGACGACCTCCGGCCTGCGGGGCTGGCGAAGAAGTTCGCCATCTGATGCAGGCACCTTCGCTTCCGGCAGCGCCGGAATGCAAAAAGCCCGCCGAAGCGGGCTCTGTCTTTCGCAAATCCATCATCACATTCGCTCGTGGTGCCCAGGAAGGGACTCGAACCCCCACGGAGTTACCCGCTAGTACCTGAAACTAGTGCGTCTACCAATTCCGCCACCTGGGCATCTCAGGCAACCACGGACTTTATC
>JAYTHL010000275.1:0-4765 GCA_043732605.1 Rhizobacter sp.
GCCAGGCTCGCCTTGAACGCCTCGAACATCGGCACGATCGAGATCTCGTCGTAGCGCACGCCGAGCCGCGCGGCCATGTCGCGCGCGTCGATCCAGGAGATGTCGGCGGTGTAGGGCGACGGCATCATGACCGTGCGGACGCGATCGGCGCCGAGCGCGTCGACCGCGATTGCCAGTACGAGGGCCGAGTCGATGCCGCCCGACAGGCCGATGATCACGCCGGGAAAGCCGTTCTTGCCGACGTAGTCGCGCACGCCGACGACGAGCGCCGACCAGGCCTGCGCCTCGATGCCCGGGATCGTGGCGACGGCGCCGCGCACCGACGTCGTCGTCACCTCGACCAGCGCGAGGTCCTCCTCGAACATCTTCGCGCGCGCGCCGACGACGCCATGCGCGTCGAGGGCGAACGAGGCGCCGTCGAAGAGAACCTCGTCCTGGGCGCCGGCCAGGTGCGCGTAGAGCAGCGGCATGTCGACGGCGCGCGCCCGCACCGCCATCCGCTCTTCGCGCTCGACCATCTTGCCGAGATGGAACGGCGAGGCGTTGATCACGCACAGCACTTCGGCGCCGGCGGTCTTCGCGGTTGCGGCCGGCTCGTCGAACCAGGCGTCCTCGCAGACGAGGATCGCGAAGGCGATCCCGCCCACCTTCACGATCAACGGCGGCAGCCCACTGTCGCGCCCCGAGGCGAAGTAGCGTCGTTCGTCGAACACCTGATAGTTGGGGAGTTCGCGCTTGCAATAGGTGCCGACGACGTGTCCCTGCGACAGCACCGAGGCCGCGTTGAAGCGCAACTGCACCGCGACCGACTTCGACCTAACATCGCCGGTCTCACCTTGCTGATACGGATGGCCGACGACGACGAACAGACCCGGCATGTCGGCCAGCCGGCGCGCGCAGTCGGCGAGCGCTTCGGCGCAGGCGTGCATGAACGCCGGCCGCAGCAGCAGGTCTTCGGGTGGATAGCCGCACAGGCCGAGCTCGGGAGTGAGGACGAGGCGCGCACCTTGCCCGTAGGCCATGCGCGCGGCAGCGACGATCTTGTCGGTGTTGCCGGCCAGGTCGCCGACGGTGGCATTGATCTGCGCCAGCGCCACTTTCACGGGCATTGCATCTGACATATGAGCGACGACGCGGGACGACGGGAGCGAAGCGGAGCGGATTCCGAAGAATATGTCATCCGGGTCCACGACGATCTGGCCGACATCGACTCAGCCGCATGGGAATCACTGCGCGTCGCGCAGCCCTCGTCGACGCCGTTCGTCTCGATGGCCTACCTGCGTGCGCTGCACGGATCGAAGAGCGCCGTCGCCGACACGGGCTGGGCACCGCAGTTCCTCACGCTCGAACGCGGCGGACGCATCGTCGCCGCCTGCCCGCTCTACCTGAAGGACCACTCGTACGGCGAATACGTCTTCGACTGGGCCTGGGCCGACGCCTACCGCCGCCACGGCCTCGACTACTACCCCAAGCTCGTCGACGCGATTCCGTTCACGCCCGTGCCCGGGCCCCGCCTCCTCGCACGCACGCATGACGAGCGCGTGCTCCTGCTGCGCGGCATCGAGCAGCTCGCGCGATCGGCGAAGCTGTCGTCGGCGCACCTGCTCTTTCTCGACGATGCCGACCAGGCGGCCGCGCGCGAGGCCGGCTGGTCGATGCGCACGACGGTGCAGTTCCACTGGATGAATCGCGAGCCGGCGCCCTACGCCGACTTCGCCGAGTTCCTGTCGTGCCTGCAGCGCGAGAAGCGAAAGAAGATCCAGCAGGAGCGGCGTCGCGTCGCAGACGCCGGCGTCACGTTCACCGCGGCGAGCGGCGACGAGATCGGCAAGGCCGACTGGGACTTCTTCTACCGCTGCTACACCCTCACCTACCGCGCCCATCACTCGACGCCCTACCTGACGCGCGACTTCTTCGCGCGCACGGCGGCGACGATGGGCGACAACTGGCTGCTCTTCACCGCCTGGCGCGGCGGCGAGCGCGTCGCCGCCTCGCTGATCGCGATCGACCCGGAAAGAAAGACCGCGTTCGGCCGCTACTGGGGCGCCGTCGAGCACATCAACTGCCTGCACTTCGACGCCTGCTACTACCAGCCGCTCGCCTGGTGCATCGCGAACGGCTACCGCCGCTTCGAAGGCGGCGCGCAGGGCGAGCACAAGATGGCGCGCGGCCTGATGCCGGTGCAGACCTGGTCGGCGCACTGGCTCGCGCATCCGCAGTTCGCGCGCGCGATCGACGATTTCCTCGAGCGCGAAGGCGCCGGCGTCGAGACTTACCTGAGCGAGCTCGACGAGCGGCGCCCGTTCAAGGCCGAGCCTACGGCTTGACGTCGCCCTTGTCGCGGGCCCGCGACGCCTTGTAGGCCTCGATGCTCTGGGTGATCTCGGCGCGCGCCGCGTCCGGCCCTTCCCAGCCGCCGATCTTGACCCACTTGTTGGGCTCGAGATCCTTGTAGTGCTCGAAGAAATGCTGGATCGCTTTCAGGCGCATCTGGTTGATGTCCTCGGGCTTTTGCCAGTGGGTGTAGATCGGCAGGATCTTGTCGATCGGCACCGCGAGCAGCTTGCTGTCTCCGCCGGCCTCGTCCTCCATCTTCAGCACGCCGATGGCACGACAGGTGACGACGACGCCCGGGGTCAGCGCGAACGGCGTGATGACGAGCACGTCGACCGGATCGCCGTCGTCCGAGAGCGTCTGCGGCACATAGCCGTAGTTGCACGGATAGTGCATCGCCGTCGTCATGAAGCGGTCGACGAACAGGGCGCCGCTCGCCTTGTCGACCTCGTACTTGATCGGGTCGGCGTTCATCGGGATCTCGATGATCACGTTGAACTCGGCAGGGGCGTTGGCGCCGGGAGTGACGTCGTGCAGGCTCATGGAGTGGCGCTCGGAACGGGAAACGTCGATGTTAAGGCGGCGCCCCGATCCGGCCAGGTGAGAGGACGCCCGCCTCGATGCCCGCGCGGCATCCCTTAACATCCGCCGGTTTGCCCGACAGCGTGGACCCGTCACGCCGACCGAGAATTCATCTCATGAATCGCAGCATTCGAACGAGGAAGGAACTGTCTTGATTTCCACAACGATGGCGCTCTACATCGCCCTGGCCTGCGGCCTGGCGGCGGTTCTCTACGGCTTCGTGCAGCGAAGCTGGATCCTGGCCCAGAGCGCGGGCAACGCGCGCATGCAGGAGATCGCCGCGGCGATCCAGCAGGGCGCGGCCGCCTACCTGGCACGACAGTACAAGACCATCGGCATCGTCGGCGTTGTGCTGGCGGTCCTGATCTTCATCTTCCTCGACAAGATCACTGCCGCCGGCTTCGTGCTCGGCGCCTTCCTGTCCGGCGCCTGCGGCTTCATCGGCATGAACATCTCGGTGCGCGCCAACGTGCGAACCGCGCAGGCCGCCACCAAGGGCATCGGCCCGGCGCTCGACGTCGCGTTCAAGGGCGGCGCGATCACCGGCATGCTGGTCGTCGGCCTCGGCCTGATCGGCGTCGGCGGCTTCTTCTGGTATCTGAGCGGCGGCAGCAAGGTCGACCCGGAAACCCTCAAGCCCCTGCTCGGCTTTGCCTTCGGCTCCTCGCTGATCTCGATCTTCGCGCGTCTCGGCGGCGGCATCTTCACCAAGGGCGCCGACGTCGGCGCCGACCTCGTCGGCAAGGTCGAGGCCGGCATTCCGGAAGACGACCCGAGGAACCCGGCGGTGATCGCCGACAACGTCGGCGACAACGTCGGCGACTGCGCCGGCATGGCTGCCGACCTGTTCGAGACCTACGCCGTCACGCTGATCGCGACGATGGCGCTCGGCGCCCTGATGGTCGGCGGCGCGACGATCAACGCCGTCGTCTATCCGCTGCTGCTGGGCGGCGTCTCGATCATCGCCTCGATCATCGGCTGCTACTTCGTCAAGGCCTCGCCGGGCATGAAGAACGTGATGCCGGCGCTCTACAAGGGCCTCGCCGTCGCGGGAGTGCTCTCGCTGATCGCCTTCTACTTCGTCACGACGACTATGTTTCCGAAGGGCCTCGAGCTTGCTGGCGGCGGCACGGTCTCGGCGATGGCCCTGTTCGGCACCTGCGCGGTCGGCCTGGTGCTGACCGCCGCCCTGGTCTGGATCACCGAGTACTACACCGGCACGCAATACAAGCCGGTCCAGCATATCGCCGCGGCCTCGACCACCGGCCACGGCACCAACATCATCGCCGGCCTCGGCGTCTCGATGCGCTCCACCGCCTGGCCCGTGCTGTGCGTCTGCATCGCGATCCTGGTCTCGTACTGGCTTGCCGGGCTGTTCGGCATCGCCGTGGCCGCGACCGCCATGCTGAGCATGGCCGGCATCGTCGTGGCCCTCGACGCCTACGGCCCGATCACCGACAACGCGGGCGGCATCGCCGAGATGGCCGATCTGCCGGCGTCCGTGCGTGCCATCACCGATCCGCTCGATGCAGTGGGCAACACGACCAAGGCAGTGACCAAGGGTTACGCGATCGGCTCCGCGGGTCTCGCGGCGCTGGTGCTGTTCGCCGACTACACGCATGCGCTGGAGGCGGCGGGAAAATCGATTTCCTTCGATCTTTCCAATCACATGGTGGTGATCGGCCTGCTGATCGGCGGCATGGTGCCGTTCCTCTTCGCCGCCATGGCGATGGAAGCGGTAGGCCGCGCGGCGGGCGCGGTAGTGGTCGAGGTGCGCCGCCAGTTCAAGGAAATCCCGGGCATCATGGAAGGCACCGCCAAGCCCGAGTACGGCACCGCGGTGGACATG
>JAYTHL010000276.1:0-4728 GCA_043732605.1 Rhizobacter sp.
TGAGGTCGTGGCTTTGAGGCCGTCGAGTTGCCCCTTCTTGATCATGTGCATGGTTTCGATGCCTGCGATGATGGCGCGCGCACAACGAAACGACTTGAATCCGAGCATCGGTCGCACGACGCGTTTGATGGCGCGATGATCTTGCTCGACGATGTTGTTGAGGTACTTCGACTGGCGCAGCTGGATGTCTGCGCCGGAGTCGGCGCGAATGCCCTCGATGGCCGCCGTGTTGGCACCGCTCTTGTCGATGGTGATCGTCCCGGGGACGCCGTGTGCATCGATGGCGCGTTCAAAGAAGGCTCGCGCCGCAGCGTAGTCTCGGTGGGCCCGAAGCAGAAAGTCGATCGTGGCACCGGCACGGTCGACGGCTCGGTACAGGTACTTCCACTGGCCGCCGACTTTGATGTACGTCTCGTCCATCTGCCAGCTCGACCCGACGGCACGCTTGCGCCGGCGAAACACCGCGGCCAACACCGGCAAGATCTTGATCGACCACCGATGGACAGTGGCGTGATCGACGAACACGCCTCGCTCGGCCATCATCTCTTCGATGTGGCGCGGGCTCAGCGGTAGGTAACGTACCAGCGCACGCAGACCAGCATCACCTCGATCGGGTAGTGCAGCCACTTGATCACCTTGCGCAGCGCCTCGATCATCACCATCATCCTGTTGTCCGTCTCCGCTCAGGCTAACAGCGCCAGCTTATTGCGACAGAACCTTCGCCACGCGCCTGCGGGCAGCCGGCGTACCGCAACCACAAATCGCTGAGCTTCTGTGGCATGGCAAGAGTTCCGTGACAGAGCTCTATATCAGCGAGCACATCCGTGCCCTGGAGCGGTTGGTGGAGCTAATCGTCGCACGCGATGACGTGGAGGACGTTCCACTCCGCGTCTTGATGGCGACCCCCGACGGCCAGACCCGACCATACCCCGTCACCTATCAAGAGCGCTATGAGTCCCCGAAAAGTCCCCAGCACGTCCGCCAGAAAAGAAAAACGCCCTGAGAGCGATGACTCTCAAGGCGTTGATCTGTTTGCTGAATTACTGGTGCGGCTGGCAGGATTCGAACCCACGACCCCTTGGTTCGTAGCCAAGTACTCTATCCAACTGAGCTACAGCCGCTGAGCCGGAAATTGTAGCAGCGCCCCGCGTCACGCCTCGCGAGCAGCACTCTCGTAGCAGCGAGCGGCGCGCGCGCCGTCGCTTTCCTGTGTCGCCATCTCGGCGAGCGCGATCCACGCGGTGCGACGCGCCGGCACCGCCAGCGCGCCGTCGGCCGCGGCTTGCTCCAGCAGCGCCCGGGCCTTGCCCCAGAGTCCACGTTGCGCGAGCGCCCGCCCGGCAGCCAGGGCGACTGCGCCGTCGCGCGGCAAGGCCTGCCACGCCGATTCGAGGCGCGGTAGCCACTCCGCGCCGATGCCAGAGACCGCGCCCGCGAGGGCGCCGGCGACCACGGCGCGCTCCTCCGGCGCGAGTTCGGTGATGCGCTCCCAGAACGGTCGCAGCCAGGCCCGCGCGTCTTCGCTCGCGCCGAGCGCGGCGGCGTGCGTCGCGGCCCGCGCGGCGATGAACGGATCGCGCCGGTCGGCCGGATCGAACGACAGCCAGAGGCGACGCAGCTGATCGACGTCGTGCCCGGTGTCGAGCGATTCGAACGCCAGCGACCGCACCAGCCCGGCCGCAGCGACGCCCGAGATCCCCTGATGCTTGACCAGCAGGCGGGCCGTCTTCAGCGCCTCCTGCGGTTGGCCCCCAAGGCGCGCCGCCTGCAGTCTCAAGCGCAACGCGTGCGTCCGGCGCGCCACGCCCTGTGGCAGGCCGTTGAGCAGCTCGCTGGCGCGTGCGGCATCGCGATCGTCGAGCGCCCACTCGGCGGCGAGCAGGCGCGCGCCCTCCTCCGCCGATCGCGCCGCGGGGCTGTTGCGCGAAAGCTCGAGCGCGCGACGCAGCTCCTCGTCGCGCTGGATGCGGTTCTGGACGCGGTGCGCGCTGCCTGCGGCGAGCAAATGGCTAAGCACGGTGAACTCGTTGTCTTGCGCGAGCTCCGGCGTCTCGGCCTGGATCGCGAGCGCGCGCTGGGCCGATTTCTGGGCGCGTGTGTAGCGGCCGCCAAAGTAGAAGGCGAGCGCCTCGCGCAACGCGGCCTGGCCGCTGCGATCGCGCCGCGCCGTGCGCCATTCGCGCGCCCGCCGCGGCAGGCCGACGAGCGAGTTGACGCCCTGGATGGCACCGACCAGCACGAAGCACGTTCCGACCAGCAGCAGGACAAAAAAGTTGAGTGACAGGTCCATGCGCCAGCCGCCCCAGTAGAAGGTCGCCAGCCCGTCGTTGGTGCCGAAGGTCGCCGCCGCGACGACGGCCACGGCGAACAGAAGGACGAACCAGATCGCGAGACGCACGCCAGAACCTCCGGTGGCGGACGCTAGCGCGCGCCGGCGACCGCGGCGAGCGCCGCCAGCGTGTCGTCGGGACGCGCGGCGGGCGACTGCCGCGCCTGCTGGGCGACTTGGCGCAGCAAGTCGGTGGCGGCCTGCGTGCGCCGCGACGAGCGGTCGAAGTAGCGGTCGATCGCGCCTTGCGCCCAGCGCAAATCGCTCTGCGCTGCGTCGAACTGGCGCGCCATCAGCGAGAGCCGCGCATTCAGAAGACGCAGCTTCAGGTTCTCCTTCAGGAAGAAGGCCTGGTCGGGCGCCACGAGCATCGCTTCCGGCTGGTCGATGCGCGTGATGCGGACCAGCGAGCGCAGCTCCGACCAGGCGCTGCCGACGAGAAATCTCCCCGTCGCGCCGAGCTGGTTCGAGAGCCACGCCCCGAGGCCGTTGCCGGGGCTGCTCGCCGCTGCCGACGCGGCGGTGGCAACCGCCGGCAACGTTGGATCGGCGCCGCGCGCCAGATCGCGGCGCGGCTCGGCCACCGACAGCAGCGGCAGCTCGTCGACCATGCGCACGGCTTCGTCGAGCTTGATCGAGAGCGTCGCGACATCGGCAACGGTCGCGGCCTTGACGCGGTCGATGTCGCGCGCGATGGCGCGGCGCACCGGCTCCAGGCGCGACTGGTTCGCGCGGGCGAAGCGATCGTCGAGCTGTTTCAGCGCCGCCAGCAGCGGCTCGGCGCTGCCGGTGAGCGACGCCTGCTGCATGCCGGCACGCAGCGCCGCTTCGCCGTCGCCGAGCAGGTTCTCGTCGCGTGACCGGGCCACCGACTGGACCAGCGCCTCGAGCTGGCTGCGCTGGACCGCGACTTCGTTGAGCCGCGCTTCGAGCAAGGCGACCTTGGCGGCCGACTCGCGCGCACCTTCCTGCGCCTGCCGTGCGACCAGCGTCGCCTCGGCCGCCTGCACCGCGCTGTCCTGCTGGCGCTTGACGAGCTCGCGCTCGCTGCCGCGCACGCGCTGGTCGGCTCGCCAGGCGAAGACGATCGCGACGATCGCGAGCAGCGAGACCAGGAGCACCGCCAGCGGCATGCCGCGCGCGGCCGCCGGGCGCGCCGGCTCGGCAGAGCGCCGGGGCGGCATCGCATCCTGGAACGCGGCGGGAGGAGCGGTCGGAAGGGAGAGGTCGCGAGGCGTGGAGGCAGGCGAGGAATCGTCGTTCACGGTTCGATCGATTGTATGCAGGCGACCACCGCATCGAGCCCCGGTGCGACATCGACGACGGTCCCGAAGCCCGCCTCGCGCGCCTTGGTGGCGATGCGCGGATGGGTGGCGACGGCGCGCGCGCCGGCGAAGCGGCCGCTGCCGGCGATCGCCTCGAGGTTGGCGATCGCCTCCGAGCTGCTGAAGAGCCAGACCGACGCAGGGCTCGCCAGCGCGTCGTCGAGGCGGCGGCGATCGTCGCCCGCGAACGCCGGCACGACGCGGCGATAGGCGCTTACCGCATCGACCGAGGCGCCGGCCTGGACGAAACGATCCGCGAGCCAGTCGCGGCCGCCGTCGCCGCGGACGACGAGCACGCTCGCATCGCGCCAGTCGCGTTCGTGCAAGCGCATCCAGAGCGCTTCGGAGTCGAGCTGCGGTGCGTCGTCGGGCGGCGCGACGATGACGATCGCGTCCCCGCCGAGCGATCGCAGCGTCGTCGCCGTCCCCGGGCCGGGCACGGCGGCTTCGACGTCTGCCGGCCAGGCGACACCGTCCGGGCGCGCCGCGAAGAAGTGCTCGACGGCATTGGCGCTGACGAAGAACACCAGCCGCCGCGATGCGAGGCTGTGCCAGGCGTCGACCACCGGGCGCGGATCGTCGACGCCGGCGATCTCGATCAGCGGCAGGGCTTCGGCGTCGAGCCCTCGGGCGCGCAGTCGCTCGATCCAGGATCCCGCCTGGGCGGCCGGCCGGGTGACCAGGACGCGCGCTCGCTGCGTCATCGGTGCGCGAGCGGCGACGCGCCGGGCCTAGTCGACGGGAGTCGTCGCACCCAGGCTCTCGGCCGCGGCCAGATATGGCGCCGCGCCCGCGGCGAGCAGCGCCTGCGCCGCCCGCGTGCCGAGCAGTTCCGCGGCGCGCTCGTCGGCGATCCGGTCTTCGACATGCGCGCGCAGCAACGGCGACGCGCGCCGCGTCGGATGACCGACCGCCGCGTGCAGCGACAGCGCCCCGCCCTGCCACGTCGCGTGCGCGGCCAGCGGCATGCTGCAGCTGCCGCCGAGCGCGCGCGAGACGGCGCGTTCGGCCGCGACCGCGAGCTGCGTCGAGCGATGCGCCATCGCGCCGATGCGCTCGATCAGCGCGCCGGCA